>JAISAF010000344.1 GCA_031266855.1 Spirochaetales bacterium | reverse complement strand
CGGGAGGCAATTCCGCGGCCGGGTTGCGGGCCGCCGCCATCTGCGGCGGGCGTGGAGGCGCGCAATTTTGCGAAAGCAAAATTACGGCATGGGGTTACAGGCGCGTACCTGGGTATGCTCCGCATACCCAGGTACGCGTAACTGCCGCTGCGCGGCGCGAGGGATTGTAGCGGAAAGCCCACAGGATTTGCATGGGCAAATCCGAGGACTTGGAGCAGACAGCCCGGTTTTTTTGCCCGCCTTGGGGGGGAAAAAAAACGCGCCCAAAAACTAAAATATCTATACTATTTATCCCGCTGCTGTGCTATACTTGGGGGGTCATGGCTGAGTGGGAAGACGAGAAGTTTAATGAGGTTTTTGATAATGTGTATGCTACGACAAAGTACAGGCGGCTGCTTGATCCGGGTTTTAGTGTGAAGGATTTGGAGAGTCTTTTGGAGACTTTGTATGTGAGCGATGGGAATGATCAGGGTGGCAGGGGCCGGGTGGGCGATATTATTTCGGCGGCGACGATTGCGGCTCATGAGCAGGTTCTTGCTGAGTGGAAAAACGGCGAAACAGGGGGCTGATGGTAAGGCGATGGTTATTGTACTTGAGCATGATATTCAGGTGGAGGACAGGAACGGGATTCGGGCTTTTCTGTCGGAGAAGGGTTATCAGATTCGGGAGATTGTTGGGCAGGAGGAGACGATTTTTGGCGCGGTGGGGCCGGCGAAGGTTGATCCGCGGGAGGTGGAGCTTCTTCCTGGTGTGAAGAGTGTTATTCCTGTGAGTAAGCCGTATAAGCTGGCTTCGCGGGAGATGAAGAAGGACGATACCCTGGTGCGGGTGGGGGCGGTGAAGATCGGGGGGCGCAGGATTGTTGTTATCGCGGGGCCCTGCGCGGTGGAGAGCCGTGAGCAGATTCTGGAGACGGCGCGGGTTCTTCGCGCTTCGGGGGCGGTTATGCTGCGGGGCGGGGCGTACAAGCCGCGTACTTCGCCGTATTCGTTTCAGGGTTTGGGGGAGGAGGGGCTTCGGTATTTGAAGGAGGCTGGGGAGGCGGCCGGGATGCCGGTTGTGAGCGAGGTTGTGGCTACGGGGCATATTGATTTGATGCGCGGCTATGTTGATGTTTTTCAGATTGGCGCGCGTAATATGCAGAACTTCGAGCTTTTGAAGCAGGTGGGGAAGACGGGGATGCCAGTGCTTTTGAAGCGGGGGCTTTCGGCTACTATCGAGGAATGGCTTATGGCGGCGGAATACCTTCTGGCTCATGGGACTGATGATGTTATTCTGTGCGAGCGGGGTATCAGAACGTTTGAGACGTATACGCGTAATACTCTTGACTTGTCGGCGATTCCGGTTGTGAAGAAGCTGAGCCATCTTCCTGTTATTGTGGATCCCAGTCATGCGACGGGTATCCGGGAAAAAGTGCCGCCGATGGGGCTTGCGGCAATCGCGGCGGGCGCGGACGGGCTTACTGTCGAAGTGCATACCGATCCGGCGCGGGCGCTTTCTGACGGGCCGCAGAGCCTGTTTCCTGATCAGTTCGAAAAGCTGATGCGGGATATTGAGGCGCTTTCGGCTGTTGTGGGAAAGGAAGTGGCGAAGATTCCTCCGGCGCCGGCCGCGGGGGGGACGGCTTTTTCGGTTGCCACGGATCGGCCTTCCGCTGCGGGACGGAATACCCGTGTGGCTTTTCAGGGAGAAAGCGGGGCGTACAGCGAGACCGCCTTGAAAGGTTTTTTCCATTTTGATGTGGAGAGTCTTCCCCGCCAGAGTTTTGACGATATTTTTTCCGCGGTGCTTGAGGGGAAGGCGGAGTATGGTATTATTCCGCTGGAAAATTCCCTTACCGGGTCGATTCACGAAAACTACGATTTGCTTTTGCGTTATCCTGATTTGAAAATCGTGGGCGAGACGAAGCTGCGGATTATTCATAGCCTGATTGGGCTTCCCGGCGCGGAGCTGAGCGGTATCAGGAAAGTTTTTTCGCATCCCCAGGGGCTTGCGCAGTGCCGCAAATTCCTGGAGGAGCATCCTTCCATGCGGGGGGAGTCCTTCTACGATACGGCCGGCTCGGTGTGCTTTATCGCGAAGGCGGGGCGCAAAGACTACGCCGCCATAGCCAACAGGGAAGCGGCCGCGATTTATGGCATGCATGTCTTAAAAGAGGGCATTGAAACGAATCCCCACAACTATACGCGCTTTGCCATTATTTCCCGGACTGAGATCGAAACTTCGGAAAAGCCGAACAAGGCTATTATCATTTTTTCCGCGCCGGACCGGCCTGGCGCTCTTTTCGCGTGCATGAAAGTGCTCTCCGGGAAGAATCTCAATCTGACGAAGATTGAATCGCGCCCCATCGAGGGAAAACCCTGGCAGTATCTTTTTTATATGGGCGTGGAAGTGCCGGATAACCGGGAGATGTTTACCGGCGCCCTGGAGGAGCTTCGGGCGATTTCCGAGGAAACCCCGCGCGTTTTGGGAATATACCGGGTATAGGTTTTGCTAAGAATTTGGGCGCCTTTTTTTGAGTGCGCGAAGCGCACTCAAAAAAACCGGGCTTTCCGCTCCAATCTTTTGGCTTGCGCCAAAAGGATTTCCGCTGCAATCCCTGGCGCCGCACCAGCGGCAGCGCAAAATCGCAAAAGCGATTTTGCCTGGCCCTTAGCCTGTTATACGCAAGGCGGGCAGCCTCCGGCTACCCGCCGGGACAGTACTCCCCGCGATTTTGCTTCCGCAAAATCGCGGGGGTTTTGAGTTATACGCAAGGTAATTAATTGCCAAGGGCAATTAATTACCTTGCCTGGTTCCAAAGCTGCCACTGGCAGCCGGCTGGTGGTGGAGCCGTGCGGTCCGCTGCGCTACGCGCCTGGTAACAACCGCGCAATTTTGCTTCGCAAAATTGCGCGTAACGAATAGGCCGCGCCCGCGCGTATGCGCGGGCGCGTTTGGCGCTGGGCGTGCGCAAGGGATTGAAGCGGAAAGCCCGGTTTCCGGCGCGGAGCGCCGGAAATGCGCCCGGTGTCCTTATTTGGCGATTCCAAATAAAAGGTTCGGCAGGAAAAGCGTTATTTGGGGAAACAGGGCAACCAGAGCCAGAACGATAAGAAGGCTTGGATAAAATTTAAAGGTAGATCTGGCGACCTTGTCCACCGGCACTTTTGCCACACCGCTGAGTACAAATAATACCGAGCCAAAAGGCGGCGTAATAACTCCTATAACAAGGTTAAGAATCATCATGATTCCGAAGTGAACCGGGTCAATACCGAGCTGATCAATGAGGGGCAGAAAGACGGGAACCAGGATATTGATTGAGGCGACTGTTTCCATGAAGCAGCCGACAATAATTAAAACTACGTTAATAAGAAAAAGCAGGATGTAATAATTACTGACTTTTGATATAAGAAATCCGGCCACTGCCTGGGGAATCTGCTCCTTTGCGAGAATCCACGCGAAAAGCGTTGCTGAAACAACGATAAACATAAGCTGGACTGTCGCGTTTGCGGAACTTTTTACCGCTTCCCAGAACAGTTTCGGGCTTAGCTCCTTGTAGATGAAAAATCCTAAAAGAACAGAATACGCGCAGGCTATTCCCGCGGCTTCGGTGGGGGTAAAAAGACCTGTGGCGATTCCGCCTAGAATAATAACGGGGGTCAGAATAGACCAGAACGCTGTACGCAGCGAGGCCATTCTCGCGCGGAAAGAGGCTTTCGGCTCAAGGGGGCATTTATATTTATCCGCCATGAAGTATACCTGAACCATAAGGGCAAGTCCCATGCAAAGGCCGGGCACTACGCCTCCCACCAGAAGCCGGCCTACGGAGGCGGAAGCCACAACGCCGTAGATAACCGCTACCATGCTTGGCGGAATAATGGGGCCTACCGTAGAGGAAGCCGCCGTTATGCCGATTGTCAGATCATCGTCATAGCCCGCGTCCCGCATGGCCTTGACTTCTATTATGCCCAGGCCCCCGGCGTCCGCGACCGCGGTACCGGACATGCCGGCAAAAATGATGCTGGCAAGTACATTGACATGCCCCAGCCCGCCCTTGATGTGGCCTACCCATTTCATTGAAAAATCAAAAATACGGGTTGTAACGCCGCTTGAGTTCATCAGGTTTCCGGCAAAAATAAAAAACGGTACGGCCAGCAGCGGATAGGTATTAGCCCCGCCTACCATAGTCTGAATCGCCATAAAATTTGGTATGCTTCCGTCAAGGATAATATATCCAAGGGCGGGGATTCCTAGCGAAAAGGCCACAGGGAAGCCAAGTACCAACAGGATAAAAAAGCATATAACCATTCCAAAAATCATTTTGTGTCCTTCCTCTGGTTAAAAATCACCACGTTTAAATCTTAGGATGGAATCGACTATTTCCCGTATTAGATACAGCAGGGAACCAATGCCAACTGAAATATACAAAAAAGACTGTGGTATCTGCATTGCCTGGGATTTGAAAGCCCATGTCTGGGTTGAAAGCAAATATGAAAAATACACAAGCAGCGCGAGGTATACAACCGAAACAAATTTTGTAACAAGCCAGTACAAAACACATCCGGCGCGGGGAAGTTTTTTTCGTATATAATTGGCAAATAAATCAATCTTGATATGACTGTCAGTCCTCCGGACATAGGCGGCGCCTATAAAAGTCAACCAGACAAAACTATAACGGGAAAGTTCAATATTCCAGGCAAATGAAATGCTGAAAATAGAACGCAGAATAACTCCAATTACCAGTAAGAGGAAAATGAGAATAAAAAACACGCATGTAAAATATTCTTCAAACGTTTCATAAATTCTTTTTAACATGACAGCATCCTTTGAAGGGAACCTCTAAAAACTCCTGCGGGTTTATGGCGCCGCATTCTATAAGTCCCGCGTTTTTTATAAAAGGAAGAAATTGCTTTTCTGGAACAGGCTGGTATGTTATACGGAGATAGCAATTTTCTCCCGCGCGGGCAATTTTAGAACCAGCGGCGGGAAAGTTTTTCGAGGTCCTCCTTTAGAAATAATGGGGTGTATGCCCGCCGGACATACACCCCGTACAGGTTTTCAAAAAGAACAGCGGAAATTAGACTTGTTCGATAACCTGCCGGTTCTCTCAACAAGTCTGTGGAATTTGCCGCAAAATGGCGGCAAATTCCGCCGCTTTTGTATCCAAACCATTCCCTAAGCTGTGGGGTTTCTAAACAGCTCTATTGAATCGAATTTATTAGACTTGTTCGATTGCCTTCCGGTGCTCTCAACAAGTCTATGGGATTTACCGCGAAATGGCGGCAAATCCCGGTATTTTTATATCGAAACGTTCCCGAAGCTGCGGGAGGTTTCCGAACAGCTCTATTTCATGTTCTGGATGCGGGTATGCAGATCCTCTCCATACCGTATCCACCATTTGCGGAAATTCACCGGCATACTGGCGGTGGCTTTCTTAAAAGCTTCAAGATCGGGCTGATGTACCGTTAAACCCGCGCTTCTAAAAACATCGCCCAGCCGTTTGTCGTCATCATTCAAAATCTGGACAATCAGTTTGGATGCTTCATCAAACGCGACAAGGATATCGTTTTGGTTCTGCGTATTCAAACCATGAAAAATTTTGCCGTTCATCAGGAAGAAATTGACGTTGGTCACATGGCTGGTCAGGTTGATAAACTTTTGTACTTCATGGAATTTCATGTTATAAATTGATGAAAGCGGGTTTTCCAGCCCGTTTACAACATTCTGCTGAAGCGCCATATAAGCTTCGGCTAGGGCGATGGGGGTCGGATCGGCGCCCATTGCTTTCGCGTATTCCATAGTAATCATCTGTTCGGGAACGCGCAGCTTGAAGCCTTTCAGATCCGCGGGAGTGGTGACGGCTTTATTCGCCGTAAGCTGGCGTACTCCGTATGATGAGGCGCCAACGACTTTTACCCCGAACTCCTGTTCCAGGTCATCAAACATTTGTTTCGCGATAGGGCTTTTCGCGAAGAGAAGTACGTGATCGTTATCCCTGAACGTGTATGGCATTTCCAGAACATAAATAGGTTTAAACAGGTTGCCAATCTGACCCGCGCCCGACTGGGCCAGCTCAATGGAACCGAAAATGACGGCTTCCGTAGCCTGCTCCTCGGTTCCTAGCTGGGATGAAGGATATACCTGAATATCGATCATCCCATTGGTTTTTTCGGCGGCAAGCTTTGAAGCCAGCTTCGCGCCCTCATCCCAGGGGTGTCCCGGGTTGTAAACATGGGCCAGCTTATAGGTAACTTTCTGAGTCAGCGCCGCGCCCGAAGTGGAACCGGAAGCGCCTTCACCTCCACCACCGGCATATACCAGTGTTCCAAGCAGCAGCAGCACAGAAAACACTACCACAGACTTATTTCGCATAAATTCCTCCTTAAAACTTGAAACTTAAAAATGTTTATTAAATATCAACAGAATCATAAAACATAAATCTGAAATTTGTCAAATAAAAACATAAAAGCCCGTTCAAAAACCTGTTTATAATTCGGAATTCGGGCGCGTTTTTGGCGCAAAGCGCCAAAAACCGGGCTTTCCGCTCCAAGTCCTCGGATTTGCTCATGCAAATCCTGTGGGCTTTCCGCTCCAATGCGCCCGAAGACGGTCGCTTTCCGATAAGTATGGATTGTAGTGGGCGCTATCGCGCCCCCGGAATCCCTCGCGCCGCGCAGCGGCTAAGAAGAAAAAAATTCACCGCGAAGTCGAAAACTGGCAAGGGCGAAGAAGCAAAGAAAGGAAGAAGCAAAAAAAGGACTTGGGAACAAAAACTCATTAGGCTTCTTCGACTTCGCGGTTATTTATCTTTGTGTTTCGGCTTTACTTTTTCGGATCAAGAAGAATCTTGAGTCCCGCTTTTGATTCGAACTTGTCAAAGGCGGTTTTCCACTGAGTTAGGGGAAATTTATCCGAGGTAACCGCTTTTAGATTTATCCTGCCCTGCGCCATGATTCTGATTGTCCTTTT
>JAISAF010000313.1 GCA_031266855.1 Spirochaetales bacterium | reverse complement strand
AAAAATCGTGCAGCGATTTTGCAAGTGTTCTTTACGCAGAACGGTCGGTCCGGCTGCCGCCACTACGGGTACAGCCCCCCGCACGCCTGTTATTCGTACTTACACGGTACTATTATCTTTAGTCCATCTTTACTCCCATTACTCCCATTCTATTGTCGCGGGGGGTTTGGATGACACATCGTACACGACCCGCCCGATCTGCTGTACCGAATTGGTTATTTTTGACGAGATTTCCAGTAAATCCTTTGCGGGAAACTCGAACACGTCAGCCGTCATTCCGTCATGGGACACCACGGCCCGCAGGGCCAGCACATAACGGTAATCCCGCGTGTCGCCGGTCACACCAACCGAGCGCACGGGAAGAAGCACGGCAAAAGCCTGCCAGATTTTATCGTACAGGCCGCGGCTTTTCAGTTCCTCAATATACACGGCGTCCGCCTCGCGCAGAATATCGCACTTTTCGCGGGTAAGCTCTCCAAGTATGCGCACGCCCAGGCCCGGCCCGGGAAACGGATGGCGGCCTATAACCTCGCTGGGAAGCCCCAGTTCGCGGCCCAGGACACGCACCTCGTCTTTATAAAGCCTGTCCAGAGGTTCAATAACAAGGCCCTTCGCGCGTTTTTCCTCAACCAGGGGGCTGCGCACGTTGTGGTGGCTCTTGATGGTATGGGCCTTCTTCCCTACCCCCTTACCCGATTCGATAAGGTCGGTATAAAGCGTACCCTGGGCGAGAAAGGCGTCCTGTATGCCGAGTTTCGCGACTTCCTCCTCCTGCACCCTGATAAACATATCGCCGATGATATGCCGCTTCCTTTCAGGATCGGCCTCCCCCGCGAGCGCGGCAAGGAATTTATCCGACGCGTCGATAAGATGAAGGTTTTCCGCCCCCAGCTTTTTCAAGGAAGCCGAAACCTCCGCGGACTCGCCCCTGCGCATAAGGCCGGTATCGATATACATAAGATGCACCTGCCCCGGCGCAAGGGCTTTCAGGAGTATCGCCCCCACGACCGTGGAATCCACCCCCCCGGAAATAAGAAGCAGCACATTCCTGTTACCCACTTTTTCACGGAGATCCCGGCTTACTGTTTCTATATACGCCTTCATTGACCACTGTTTCCGCGCGCCGCAGATGCCCACCGCAAAGTTCTCCAGAATCTTCACGCCGTATTCGCAGTGCGTCACTTCGGGGTGGAACTGTATACCGTAGAATTTCTTCGCGGGGTCTTCAAGCGCGGCTGCGATACCATGTTCGGAAACGGCGGTACGCGTAAAGCCCCGCGCGGGCTTTATGATACTGTCCCCGTGGCTCATCCACGAAACAAAACCGTCCGGCACATCACTGAAAAGCGGACTTTTGGTTTCAAACCGCAGTTTCATGCGGCCATATTCCCGCTTATCAAGAGGAGCCACCTTTCCCCCCAGGCTGTGCGTCAGATATTGCAGGCCATAGCAAATCCCCAGAACAGGCAGCCCCAAATCAAGTATCGCGGGATTGGGCAGCGGCGAGCCATCGTCGTACACCGAATAAGGCGAACCAGAAAGAATGATACCTTTAATATCCTTCAAACCGCCGTTTGCCGCAGGCACATAATCGTGCGCCACGATCTCGCTGTAAACGCCGAAATCGCGTATCCTGCGGGAAATAAGCTGGCAGGTCTGGCCGCCGAAATCCAGAATCAGGATCGTGTCCATGGACTTTTTCGTACAATAGTCTGTTTACGCTCATAGCCGACAGAAACAATATCCACTGGTGTCTGCGTAAACTGCTCAATAAAAGCGACATACTCCTTCGCCGCGGTGGGCAAATCATCAAAAAACGAAATCCCGCCCAAAGGCGTCTTCCAGCCCTTAAAGGTCTGGGTAACAGGACGCGCCCTGGTCAGCCTGTCGATAGCCGCGGGAAAATCCGGCGTTTGTTTACCATCAATTTCGTAAGCCGTACATACTTTTATATTGTCCATGCCGTCGTACACATCCAGGTGAGTCAGCACAAGACCGTCAATGGAGTTGACCAGGCACGCGTAACGCAGCGCCACAAGATCCAGATAACCGCACCTTCTGGGCCGTCCGGTTGTGACGCCGTATTCCCTGCCCACGCTGCGGATCGTTTCCTCAAGATCGCTATCCAAATCCTTGCGGAATTCCGAAGGAAACGGGCCGTTTCCCACGCGCGTGGAATACGCCTTAAAAACGCCAAGAATCTTGTCGATTTTCCGGGGGCCGATACCGCTGCCTGTTGTAGCCCCCGCGGCGCAGCTCATCCCGGAAGAAACAAACGGATAGGTCCCCAGATCAAGATCAAGAAGGGTTCCCTGCGCCCCCTCAAAAAGAATGACCTGCCCCTGATGCCTGTGCATAAAAACCGGCATATCGACAACCATCTCTTTAAGTTTTTCCCTATAAGGAAGAAGGTATTCCCTGTCTTCCGGCAGATACGCGGCAAAGGCTTCCTCGTCATAAAGATCCGCAATGCGGATACCGTCCCGCGCGGATTTCATCGCATAAGCGACGCCTATACCCCTGCCGGTGGTTCCAATAGGCCGCCGCCGCTTCTTTTCCGTCTCTATATCGATCTCCCGGTAACGCGGAAGAACAAGATGCGCCCTGTCCGCGATAAATACCCTGCCCTTCCAGTCAACCCCCTGCCCGCTCAGCTCCCCCAGCTCCCGGAACAGGGCTTCAGGATCAATAACCATCCCTATACCCATAACAACCTTGCGATCAGGATAAATAATACCGGAAGGCACAAGATGCAGCTTGTAGGTAAGCCCGCCATGAACAATAGTATGCCCGGCGTTCGCCCCCCCCGAATAACGGACAATAACATCGGCCCGTTCCGCCAGAAAATCCACAATCTTCCCCTTTCCCTCATCGCCCCACTGAGCGCCGATTACAACAAGATTCATGTTTTTTTTCCTTTATTTCTTCCCATATAAAATAGTCCCACCTATAATAATCATCAATGATTATCGAACATCTATGATGATCATTATAGTCAATTGGAATCATTAGACGATACAAATATAAATCAATATGACCCCCAGGTTTATTCTGTCACGCAGGGATTTGGGCGCCTTTTTTTGCCCGCAACCGGGCAAAAAAACCGGGCTTTCCGCTCCAATTTTTTGGCTGCGCCAAAAGGATTTCCGCTACAATCCCTGGCGCGCGCCCCAGCGGCGGACAGCAAACCTGATCGTCATATAAAACCGCTACCGCGAATAGTTCGGCGGCTCCTGGGTTATGGACACATCGTGCGCGTGACTTTCCCTTAAACCCGCTGGAGTAATTTTAATGAATTTATGGTAATTCCGCAATTCTTTTATAGTACGGCAGCCGCAGTATCCCATGCCTTTTTTCAAGCCCGTTACCATCTGATAGATAAAAGGCTTGAGGTCTCCCTTATAGGGAACGCGGCCCTCAACGCCCTCTGGAACCGGATCGTCGTCACTGCTCATCTGGTAGCGATCTGCCCCGCCCTGCCGTATAGCCGCGATGGAACCCATGCCCCGGTACTGCTTGAAAATACGGCCTTCATATATAATTTCGCGGCCCGGCGACTCTTTCAGGCCCGCGAAAAGGTTCCCTATCATAACCGCCTCCGCGCCGGCGGCAATGGCCTTGACAATATCGCCGGAGTATTTAATGCCGCCGTCGGCAATAAGGGGAATATCCTTTTTCGCCGCTTCCTCGGCGCACCAGAGAACCGCGCTAAGCTGCGGTACGCCCACACCCGCGATAATGCGGGTCGTGCAAATGGAACCAGGCCCCACGCCGACTTTCACGGCATCCGCCCCGGCTTCAATAAGACGCCGTGTCCCCTCGCGGGTAGCCACATTGCCGCCAATCACCGGAACGCTGTAACGCTTCTTAATGGTTTTCAGCGCCTCAAGAACGCCGCGGGAATCCCCGTGCGCAGTATCAAAAACGACAAAATCCACCTTGCTTTCCAGAAGAAGCGGCAAACGGCTTTCCAGATCATTAGGCGAAATCGCCGCCCCCACAAGAAGACGGCCATTTACATCCAGGGCCGCCGTGGGAAAATGCTGGTGCTTCTCGATATCCTTAACCGTAATAAGCCCCTTGATACGGCCGTCCTTATCAATAACAGGCAGTTTCTCCACTTTATGTTCATGGAATTTTTTCAGGGCCTTTCCCATCTCCGGCTCGCCATCCTCGACAATGGGGTCGGGCGTCATAACTTCTTCAACCCTGCGCGCGTAATCCGTACAGAATTTCATATCGCGGCTTGTAATAATGCCGCACAGCCTGCCCCCGCCGTCCAGAACCAAAAGGCCGGAAACGCGGTAGCGCTTCATTAAATCATCCACATCGTGCAGGGTCTGGTCCTTCTGCACAGTAACAGGCGTGTCAATAATCCAGTTAAGAAACCTCTTTACCGCGGCCACCTGATCCGCCTGCTCCCGCGGCGCAAGGTTACGGTGAATCACCCCCACCCCTCCCTCAAGGGCAAGGGCTATAGCCATCTCCTCCTCGGTAACGGTATCCATTGCCGAAGAAACAACAGGTATATTCAGGCGGATGTCCCCCACCAGGCGGGAACGCACATCCGCCTGACCCGGCAGAAAATCCGCGTAACCAGGCAGCAAAAGAACATCATCGTAACTCAAGGAATCTTCGATTGACATACTCATTGTACCGTATCTCCTCCTTAATATATAATCGCATATACTACGACTGTACAAACGATACCAGCTTAATCGCGCAAACTTAAAGCCGCGCCGTTATGGGCCATTATGCCTAACAATATTTTATAGTAACTAAAAATAACCCCTGCCGAGAATTTCATTTTCCTCAATATCATTTATTAAACTGGCAATATGTGCGATGAATCTCAAAAATGTATCATCGGCAAATGGATGAGAAACAAGAAAATCTCTATATGTCTCGATTTTTGAAATTCTTTCGACAGACGAAGAATAATTCTGCCTTTCCCCGGTTCCAATTCTTTTTGCTTTTCGTAAAATAATTATTTCATCAATAGCAGTCGTGCCTGAACTTATAGGCGTCATATCAAGCCATTCACATAACAAAATATATTTTGCTGCCGGAACAGCCGATTTTAAGTCTAAGGCCGTCGCGGACGCTTCCTGGAACATCGTTTTATCTAAATTTGTTTTACATTCACATGCCAAATAAGCAATATTTGTTTCTCTATTAATACTTTTCTCAAAAGACGGATAATGACTTGATTTCAAATATAAAGGACGCGATATCGCGAAATCCTGATCTTTTTGCTTTAAAACAATACCGCCGCCAGCGGTTTCAATGGCTAAAGCCGAATCAAACCTGATACCGGAAATACAGGAAGCAGGACCAAGGATAATATTTTGTTCCTGGATCTTTTCCTTGAAGATACAATTAACCAATAAAGGCAAAAATTCTTCCAGCACAGTATTGTCCAGTTTTAATTGCCCCTTTTGCCTATATAAGAAATCTTCGCTACTTGCAAATATGAGATCGATTTCTATATAATTTTTATAGGCATTTAATAATTCTACAGAATCAGAGATAATTTTATCAAATTTACCTTCCAAATGTAATAGCGCGTCTCTCCATATAGCATATTTATCAATCGCGTCTTTTACTTTTGTTTTATCTGAGGCAGGCAATTTGTTATTATGTAACAATGCTTTCAGTTTGTCACCGTGTGTCGCGGGAATATCCATTTTAAACCCCAACCAGCGAAGCGGTTTTATAAAAGGGGGAGGGCTGTATATCAGATACCCTTTCTATTGCATTATATAAATCATCTAACGATTCAGCAGGAGCCGACGATAAAACACTTGTCAATAACTTATAGGCAATATCTTTTGCTTCCGGTATTGGATCTTTTATAATCTTTGATGAAATAAAATGCAAAATATCCTCATAGATGTTTATACCATATCTATTAACAAAAACCCGTTCCTGCCTGTTTAATAATTTCATATTCGAACAGGCGCAGGCGATCTCAGCAACGATCTCGCCATTCAGGAAATCAGTTTTTCTGACAGACGACTCCCTTCCAACAATAAACACTATCCTTGAACTGTCTTTACAAATACGGTTTAATTCGGCAAAAACCAAAGCCATGTCAATACAATATTGTATAACAGTATAGAACCTGTTACCTCTGTTTTTCCTGTTCGATCCTATTTCCGCCTGAGCGGATGGTAAAACATTCCCGTTTAAGTATTCGGATGAACTTCTGTACTGCTGGTGATAATTAAAAACATTAATGTATGGCGGTGAAGTTATTACAAAATCAATTAAGGAATCAGGAAAAGATGTTTCTCTCGCATCCTCCTGGAGCGCCGATATTTTTTGCGTTGAAACCGGCAAAGATTTTATCAAGTCCTTAATCTTAAACCATTTCATTGCCAGCCATTTTTCCGAGAAATTTTTCCTGTAAAAATCAATTAATATTATAAAACAATCTAATAATATTTTGTATTTCGAATCGGAATATTTATCGACCAGTTTCTCTATCTGAATTATAATATTATCGCCTTCTGAAAATAAAGGCCCTGCGTACAAAATTCCACATTTGATTAAAATGTTTTCAAATTCGTTTACTAATAATATTCTATATGCAAGATTGTAATTTATTAATTCATAAATTTTTGACAGGCAAACAGCCGCGTAATTTATATCCGTTCCATAGGTTTGCCTGTTTAACTCACCAGCTTCCAAAAGAGTTGTTCCGCTTCCCATGAAAGGGTCGTATATTGTATCCGCGTTTTTTGAATAACAATTTAATAACACTTGAACTAACTGTGGAGAAAATTGCCCATTCCACGGCAGGGGATTAGTCTTATATTTATTATCTATATTCAACAAATTCTGTTCTATTGAATTATTATCAAGAGGAATATTCTCGAAAAAACCATTAAAATGACCCATTTTTATCCATATCACCTGTATATTTGTATACTATCACAGAATAAAGCCTTTGACAATATCCCCTGATGTTTTGAAAGAAATCTAACCGCTAAGCCGCACAAGTCAAATACGTATAAAAGCCTGTTCAACAACTGAAAAAAACCTCTGCCAGCCCGTGCGTCCTGGCTGGCGACAAAATCGCGAAGCGATTTTGCGCTGCCGCTGGTGCGCGCGCAAGGGATTGGAGGGATGCGAAGCAGCCACGGCGCGAAGCGCCGGGGCCGTAGCGATAGCGGAGTCCCGGAAAGCCCGGTTTTTGGCGCTGTGCGCCAAAAATGCGCCCGAAGACAAGCTGCTATCCATGCCGGTAATCGCGGACTATTGTCTTATACCGGCCCGCCAGGGAAAGCGCCTTTTCCCGCGCTTTGCCGCAGTACAGATGAGGTTTGCTGAAAAAATCCTCGGCGCTTAAACCGGGAAGAGCCTGCGCCAGCCCGGCCTCAATACATTTCCACAAGCCCGCGTCCTTTTTTAATTCCTCCCGCAGAGACGTATTATTTTTCTCCGCCGCGAGAGTCGCCAGACGGATTTTCTCGTGCCCCTCGCTTTCCCCGCCCCGCGCAAGAAGAATATACGCCGCCTCCGCCAGCACCATGTCCCCGCCGGAAGCCAGATTACGCTCCAGATTTTTCGTATTTACATTCAGGGATTTCACGACCTTGAACATACGGCAGACAGCGGCGGTAAAACCAGCGATATATTCACCCACAAAACGCGAAGACGCCGAATTCGTAAGGTCGCGCTGATGCTCCGAAATCTGATCCATATAGAAACTCATAACGCGCGGCGAAAAAGCCTTCCACAGACTTTTCACATGCTCCGAATTCCAGGGATTGCGCTTCTGCGGCATAGTCGAAGACCCTACCTGAGCCGCCCCAAACTCCTCGCGAACCTCCCCTATCTCCGAACGCTGAAGATTGCGCAAATCATCAGCCAGGTTCGCGATAATACCAAAAGCCGTATTGATCTCCAAAAGCAGCCGCAGAAGATACTCCGGCTCCACAAGCTGATGCGAATACTCCGAAGGCTCGATACCCAGATACCCGCAAAAAATTTTCTCGAACTCCCAGGGATCAGGGGCCATAAGAGATGTCGCGTTATACGCGCCCACAGCCCCAGACAGCTTCCCCCGCAGATTCCCCGCCAGCCTGTCAATCTCCACAAAGGATTTTCCCAGCCGCGAAACAAACTCCGCCATCCAGTAACCCACGGTAATAGGAACCGCGTGCTGACCATGAGTACGCCCCACCTGAGGAGTCTGCGCGTACTTCTCCGTAAAATCCGCCAGAAAATCCACAAGCCCGCCCAGCCTCGGAAGAACCACCCCGCGCACAGCATCGCGGATACGCAGACTATTCGCCGTATCCAGAATATCCGCCGAAGTCGCCCCCGCATGAACAAGGCTCCACAAATTCCGCGGCACATGACGCTTCAACACATTCACCAGCGCCCTGATATTATGCTGAGTCTTCTCCTCCTCCTCATAAACCTCCGCCGGAGACACCGCGCTCTCAACAGCGTCAAGCTCCGCAGGCGCCGGCTCCCCACGCAGCCGCAAATGCGCCCGCAGCAAAGCCCCCTCCACACGCACAAGATAGCGGATATTCGCGTCCTCACTCAAATACCCCGCAAGCCCCTCAAAGGCCTCCAAGTTTGAAAGATAATAACGGTGATCAAGAGGAGAAAGATTCTGATAAATACTACGATTTGTTTGGAATTCCATAATCCATTATGGAGGAAACGCGCGGTTTTGGCAAGTAGGATAAAAAGACAAAGGGCGCGTTTTTTTGCCCGCCATGAGCGGGCAAAAAAACCGGGCTTTCCGCTCCAAGTCCTCGGAAGCGCCAATGCGCTTCCTGTGGGTTTTCCGCTACAATCCCTCGCGCGCGCCCAGCGGCAGAGCGCGGAATTGCCGTGAGGCAATTCCGTACATAAACCAGCGCCGGAGCGTTTCAATAAGAGCTATTCGAAAACAGTTACAATATAAAAACAGCGGAATTTGCCGCTATTTTGCGGCAAATTCCGCCAGACCCACCGGAAGGTTATCGAACAAGTCTAATTAGTTTCTATAAAATTATTTATATCCGCTTTTACAATTATCCAGAAGTCTTCCATTCCGTTTATCAATTCTGCCATCCTTTCCCATTCAAGCTGAAATCCATACGCATGCCGGATAAAATGCCGGAATTTTAAATATTCCTCTAATGTCTGCTGTATTTCATTGTTAAAAATTTGTTTCCTGGTTTCTTCAGATATGAATGCCTTATCCAACAATTCCATGTGCCATTTGTTACTCTTAGGTAATTGTTCACCAGAATATTTAAATATTAATACCAGGATATTTTCAATCCCATTATAAAATGAATGCAATACCAAAGCAGCGGCGGACATTTCAATAAAATCAGGTATTTGTAACTTACATAAATCCAATAATGATTTGCTGTCATTAAGTAATTTATCTATTTGAGAAATTTCAAATACTATTTTTGCCTTTAAGCTATTATCCAAGCTCAACCACCTCCCCCAATGAATTGAGAAGAACATAAAAATCTTTATGCAAATCAAAATCCACCAGATCGATTTTATTTGATAATTCCTTATCCAGACAGGCATATACTCTGAAAAATTTCTTTGGAGGTAAACCCGTGATACCAATATCTATATCTGAATTCTGATGAATTTTGCCGGTGACCATTGAACCAAACAGAAAAACGGCTTTACAGCCCTCATTTTTAAGTAAAATCGAAGCTTTTTTTATGTCATCCTGGTACTTTTCAGGAATTTTGTCCAAATCCATATCTTCATCTTAGTATAACCCGTTGTTTTGTCAATAGAGCTATTCGCAAACTTCAGTTTTCGAATAGCTCCGATGTAAAAATGACAGGCTCCGGCTGCCAGTGGTTTTTGCTATGAGTCTAAACTAAAAATAGAGCCGTTTCAGAAATCTCAGTTTCGGAAATGGCCCCTATATAAAAACAGCGGAAGTTGCCGCTATTTTGCGGCAACTTCCGCCAGACCCGCCGGAAGGTTACCGGACAAGTCTAATTGCTGGTTCCGCCTAATTCCACGTAAATCCGGTCTTCATTTCACTCGCCGCGGCAGCCGCGGCCGGGGCGTGCGGTGAGTCCATTCCCGCCGGCATAGGCGGCGTTAGCTCCTCCCGCGCGCTCTCCCCCGCTCCGGCGGCGCGTCCTGTTTCCGCGCTTATGTGCGCCGTCTGCCCCGCGCCTACATTGGTTCCGCTGCCGTCACTCCCCGCGATATGTACCCGGCCTTCATCCACCCGAAGGCGCAGGCCGTCAAACTCGAAAACAGTTCCCCGTACCGAGGCGGTCGCGCTGGGACTGCGCACCACAAAACTGACACTTCCCCCGGCGGGTGGCGGGTTTACATCGGCCCGAACCCTGCCGGCCCGAAGGTTTATCTCCGCCTTTCCGCTGCCCGCGGACTGTACAAGCTCCTCCAGGCTCAGGCGCGTCAGGGCGCGCACTGTCAGGGCCGAGCCGTTTATCATAATAACCGCGCCGCTTTTGAACCCCGTTGAGATATGCGTACCGGGTTTCAGCGCCTGCCCGCTGGACGCGGGAGTCCACGCGGAAGCGTCCGGCTGCTTTACCTCCACGGTTCCGTACAGTTCCCGAATCTGGGCCTCCTGCGAAAAAACAAGTCCCGCGCCCCACACAAGGAGCAGCGCCGCCGTCAGTATTTTTTTCATAGACATCCTCCATATCCCGTCTTTATCCAGCAGCGGAAAAAAA
>JAISAF010000302.1 GCA_031266855.1 Spirochaetales bacterium | reverse complement strand
GTGATAACCCTGCGCGTGTCCGCTTTCCCGAATTCCTCTTCCACGGTTATAAGGCCCTGGGAAAAGGCAAACAATCCTATAAGTACGGGAATAAAGGAAATTCCCGCGCCCAGAAAAATGGTATCAAAGGTGAAACGGTATTCTCCCGAAATGGAATCAACGCCTACGGTGGCAAGCAGCAGTCCCAGACACGCGCCGAGCATACTTTTAATGACATTTGGTCCTGAAATGCTGGTAACAATGCTGAGTCCGAAAACCATCAAGCCGAAATATTCGGCGGGACTGAATTTGAGCGCGATTTTTGCCAGCATGGGAGCCGTCCACAAAAGCATAATGGCGGAAAAAATGCCTCCGAAAGTTGAGGCGTAGGTCGAAAGCCCTATAGCCCTGCCGGGCTGTCCGTATTTTACCGACAGGGGATATCCGTCAAGGCAGGTCGCCGCGGAGTTCGCGGTTCCCGGCGTATTCAGAAGGCAGGCGGTAATCGAACCGCCGTAAATAGCCCCGCAAAAAATGCCCAGCATCATAAGAATGCCGCCTTCGCCTTTTAAGGTAAAGGTTATAGGAAGCATAATCGTCAGGCCCATAACCGACGAGAGGCCGGGCATGACGCCTACAAAAATCCCGCATAGCGTTCCACCGGCAATTATCAATAAATACTGTGGAATAAACAGATTGGAAAAGGCAATCATTACGTTTTCCATAGTGGTAAAACCTCCTTACTATCTTTAACTTACATGAAAAATGGCCGGGGCAGCATGAGTTTTAACAAATAGTCAAAAATTATGTATATTCCCACCGTGATACCAACGCTTGAATAAATTATCCAGGATTTCTTTTTCTCGCCCATAACGAGCATAACGACAACGATAAACAGAAACGAAGAGAGCAGGAAACCCAAAATGGGGAGCGTTATGCCAAACGCGATTAATATGCCAAAAAGCGCGAAAACTCTTTTTATCCCGCCGCTCTTAAAGTTTAGTGGCGAGGACTGGCTGGATTTCGAGAAGATCGTTTGAATAAGCAGTAAGACGGTAAAAATCAGCAGCACAACAGCGATAAATCTGGGCCAGTGGGCGGCGCCCAGCGAGCCGAAAACCGTATCGCGCATATCCTTTGTCTGGTAAAAAACTCCGCCCGCAATAAGGAGCATGAGGATAACAAGAATGATGTTGTATTTTTTCAAAATTACCTCCGTGCTTTTCCTGTAAGGGGAAGCGCTTTTCGCGATACCTCCTTACCGTATTTATGTAAAAAAAACTGTTCCAAAACAGGGAAAACTCCCGCGTGTGTTTGCCGGGGCAGGGGCTGGTTAGGCGCAGGCCGTGTGTATGCTGTGCATACACACGGCCTGCGCCCGCCGCTGGTGCGCGCGCAAGGGATTGTAGCGGAAAGCCCGCAGGATTTGCATTGGCAAATCCGAGGACTTGCAGCGGAAAGCCCGGTTTTTTTGGGCGGGCTTTCGCCCGCCCAAAAAAATGCGCCCGCTTTATACCGGGTATCCGGTTTAATCTATTTTGTTACCTGCATGTCCTTGCATAGTTCGGCGTACAGGTCGTATTGTCCTTTGATAAACGCGGCCATGTCGGGAGAATTAATAGGGGCTACATCCTGGTTCAGATTCGCCACAATTTGTTTGTATTCGGGCTTTACCCTGGCGCGGTCAAAGACGCCTTCCAGATATTTTATAATTTCGGGCGGAGTGCCTTTGGGAACCGCGACGAAACCCCAGGCGACGAACTTGTTGTCGAAATCGGGATAGTATTCCTTGGCGGCAGGAGTATCCGGCCACAGGCCCGACCTTTCGTCGGTAAACATGGTGAGCAGCCGTATGTTGCCGGCTTTTATCTGGCTGAGCGCGGGGGTTGCCTGGCTTACGCTGCCTTCAATGTCTCCGGCTACAATGGCGACGGCGCAGTCCGCGGAGCTGTTATACGGAACGTATTTGAAGCTTACTCCGAAATGTTTTTCGATAGCGGTGGTGAGTATTTGCGGTGTGCCGCCGAGTCCTGAATGGCCCATCGTGACCTGGCCCGGATGAGACTTGGCGTAGTCGATGAACTCCTTGAAGGTTTTATAGTTGGGGCTGTTGCCAACGATAAGCCCGTAGGGATCGTAGAACGCGCAGCCTACCGGAATCCAGTCGTCTATTGAGATTTTTGTTCTTCCGATTGCGTAGTTGATGGCTATGTCGATGTTAGCCGCCATGAGCGTATAGCCGTCCGGCCGCGCCTGGAGAAACTTATTAAAGCCTATTAGCCCCGCGTCCCCGACAACATTGGATACGACGAAGTTGACTCCCGAAGGCAGCTCCGAACTGGCGGCTTCAAAAAGGCCCCGCGTTCCCAAATCGGTCGATCCTCCGGCGGAATATCCCACAATCGCCTCGATATTGCGCGCGGGGTATTCCCCGCCGCCTCCGGCAAAAAGCCCGCCAGCCAGCGCCATAAACACGGCGGCAATACACACAATTTTTTTCATTTTCACACGTTCCTCCATTTGTTTAATTTTTATATCGTTTTTTTAAGGATACCGCATACACATAACCAAAACCCGCGTGGAGGGGCTTTAAGGCATCCGTGGTATGCGGATTTCAGTTTATCATATTTTCCGGGAGTGTCAAGCGAGCGAGTGGCAGCT
>JAISAF010000229.1 GCA_031266855.1 Spirochaetales bacterium | reverse complement strand
TGGCTGATTTTTTACCACCACCGGAACAATTGGTGAGAAAAGAACCAAAGGTAAAAATCACTATAACCTTAAACAGTAAAAGTGTTGATTTTTTTAAACGGTTTGCACAAAAAAATAATAGAGCTGTTTAGAAACATCAGTTTCTGAACAGCTTGTAGAACGGTTTTAATATAAAAACAGCCGAATTTGCCGCCATTTTGCGGCAAATTCGCCAGACTTGTGAGAGAACCGGAAGGTTATCGAACAAGTCTAATAAGTTCCAATACAAAACCTCCTTTCTTTGCTTCTTCGCCCTTGCCAGTTTTCGACTTCGTGGTGATTCTTGTCTTCTTAAGCTGCCGCCACCACGCTTGCGGCTTCAAAAGCAGGTCACGCAATTAATTGCCAAAGGCAATTAATTGCGTGGCGTATAACACGGTGCGGCGGATTTGCATAGGCAAATCCGCCGCGTAAAAGGCCCGCGCGGTTTCCGCGCGGGTGCGGGGGTTTGCGTTATGCGAAATTATTACCCGGCGTTTTTTGTGAATGCGAAGCATTCACAAAAAACGTGCTGGCGCCCGCGCAAGGGATTGCAGCGGAAAGCCCACAGGATTTGCATGGGCAAATCCGAGGACTTGGAGCGGAAAGCCCGGTTTTTTGCGGCGTTAGCCGCAAAAAATGCGCCTGAAAAATATAAACTTGCGGTTTCAATAAACCGCGCGGGCTTTTTTATTGTTGAAGGTCTTTTACAAATTCCGAAACGGCTTTTTTGGGGTTTGCTGTAATTTCCACGGTTTTGTCGCGGGGGCCGATGCAGGAGGGACAGCCTTCGGCGCAGGGGCAGTCAAGTAAAAGCCGGGCCGCGGCCTCCCTGATTTCGGTGATTTTTTCCTGGAATTTATCGGCGAGGCCCGTTCCGCCGGGGTAGCGGTCGAAAAAGTAGATCGCCGGATAGCCGAAATGCGGGTCCCGCAGGCGCTCGGACACGCCGATATCTTTTGGATCGCATAACAGGAAAAAGGGCGCGATTTTCTGGTACAGGCTGCCGAGGCCCGCTATGATTTGGGCTTTTTCCTCATCGGGGCGCGCGGCAATGAGTTGTCCCGCGCGGGTATCCGCGTCAAAAACCAGCGCCAGGCCGCGGGTGTGCATTTCCTCTTCGGGAAGCATGATTTCGCCGTAGCCGATATTTTCATGGCTGTGGTAGCGTATTTTTTTGAATTTGGTTACCTGGGATCGGACGAGTATGTCGCCAAGGATATACGCGAAATCGGCGTCCGCCGTGCGCTTGTCTTCGGTTAAAACCTTGATGTCGCGCTTGACAATCCCGTCTGTAAAATAGTTTACGGTAGCTTCTTCCACAGCCGCGCGTTTCTCCTCGAGGTTCAGTTCCTTTACGATAAACTGCTGGCCCCTGTGCAGGTACACCGCGTTTGGAAACAGCATTTCCTTTGCGGAAGGTCTGTCCATTTCCCCGATAACCGAGCCGCGCCCCTGGGTAATATCGACGATAACGATATTCTCCGAAGAAGCGCTGCGAAGGGAAACGCCTTCCGCCGGATAGGAACGGTCGGCCCAGTGATACGCGCCGCCGGCCCTGCGCACCGTACCGCCTTCTTCCAGGAATTCCAGAACGCAGCGGGGGTCCTCCCCGAAGGCTTCGGTTTCCTCAAACGGCAATTCGAAAACAGCGCAGCGTATATGGTCGGTCAGGATGAAGGGATTGTCAGGATCGATGAAACCCGACTCAGGCGCCCTGCCGAAGAAGTATGCGGGGTTCTTTACCATAAATTGATCCAGGGGAGAGGCGGAAGCAATCATCACGGCAAGCGATACCCCCTGCCGGCGTCCCGCCCTGCCGGCCTGCTGCCAGGAGGAGGAAATGGAGCCGGGAAAGCCTGCCAGAACCGCCCCGTCAAGGCCGCCTATGTCTATGCCGAGTTCCAGGGCATTGGTGGAAACGACTCCCTGTATTTCCCCGCTGCGCAGCCCCATCTCGATTTCGCGGCGTTCGTTCGGCAGGTAGCCGCCCCGGTAGGATTCCACCCGGATGCGGGAATTGTCGTTGTACATATTGGAAAGTTTTGTGTTTATATAAGAGGCGATCAATTCGGTTTGAATCCGCGAACGGGAAAAAACAATTGTTTTGACGCCCGCTTTCAGAAGCCGCAAAGCTATCCTTTGGCCTTCCAGCACCACGCCGCGGCGTATACCCTGAACCCGGTCTACCAGGGGCGGATTATACAAAACAAGATGTTTCTCCCCGGAAGGGGCGCCATTTTTATCGATAAGCTGTACATCAAGCCCCAGAATCTTCTGTGCCAGTTCATCGGGATTGGCGATGGTAGCCGAACAGCAGATAAACACAGGCCGCGCGCCGTAGAAAGCGGCGATACGCCGTAAACGGCGTATCAGATTCGCCAGATGGGAACCGAACACCCCCCGGTAGGAGTGAACTTCGTCAATAACGATCCAGGAAAGGGTTTTCAGGAATTTTATCCATTTTGGATGATTCGGCAGGATACCGGAATGCAGCATGTCGGGGTTGGAAATAATGATCTGCCCCGTCTCACGGGCGGAAGCCCGTACGGAATTCGGGGTATCCCCGTCGTATGTAACTATTTTAACGCCAAGCTCCCCCATAAGGACGGATTCATTTAAGTCCGACTGCTGATCCTGTGACAGGGCTTTTGTCGGGAAAATATACAAAGCGCGGGTTTGCGGCTTTTCCAGAATACTTTGGAGTACGGGAAGATTGTAACACAGGCTCTTCCCGGAAGCCGTGGGAGTTACAACAACGCAGTTTTTACCCTCCCGCGCGGCGGCAAAGGCCGCTCCCTGATGGCTGTACAAACGGTTTATGCCCCGCCCATTCAAAGCCGCCCTCAGCCGGGGATGCAAATCCTCCGGCAAAGGCAGGTAATCCCCCCCGCGGGGAGGTATTTTTTCCCAGCGCGTAACATTATCCATGAAAGTCCTGTCGTTTTCCAAATCGCGCAGAATATCTTCGATTTTTATCCGCATAACAGCGGGAATTATAGCATAAAAGTGAAAAAAAATCTTGACCGCGCGGTGTGTGTGTCCTAAAATAATTATAGAGAGGGATAGACCATGAGAAGGGATAAATCATGAGATCGATAAAAAACGTTTTAACCATTGTTCTCGGCGGGGGCAAGGGCACGCGGCTTTATCCCTTAACACGGGATCGGGCAAAACCCGCGGTTCCCTTTGGAGCGAAATACAGGATTGTTGACATACCCCTGTCAAATTCTATTAACGCGGACTTTAAGCAAATATACATCCTTACCCAGTTCAACTCCGCGTCCCTGCACATGCACATAGGCAAACTCTACGCTTTTGATGCCTTTACCAAGGGCTTCGTCGAGATTCTCGCGGCGGAGCAGACCTTCGAAAATACAAGCTGGTACGAAGGAACCGCCGACGCGGTACGCAAGAATTTTATCCATTTCCGGCAGCAAAACCCGGAGTATTACATCATCCTGTCAGGCGACCAGCTTTACCGCATGGACCTGGGAGACTTCCTGAAACAGCACATTGAAAACAAGGCGGAAATCTCCATCGCGGCAACGCCCGTAACCCGCGCCGACGCATCAGGCTTCGGGATTCTCCAGGCTGATAAAACAGGCCATATCCAGTCTTTTGTGGAAAAACCCCCCTGCGATGAAAACATCGACCACCTCATGATTCCCGCGGATCTTCACCCCGACAAGAATCATCTCAAAACCGGCAAGGAATACATGGCCTCAATGGGCATCTATATTTTTAACGCCTCCGTAATGGACAAAATGCTTGACAATACCATGACCGACTTCGGCGGGGAAATTATTCCCCTGGCGCTGGATAAACACAAAGTCCTCGGCTACATTTTTAGCGGATTTTGGGAAGACATCGGAACCATCAAAAGTTTCTATGAAACAAACCTCAATCTTTCAAGAATACATCCCGACTTTAATTTTTACGACGAAAACCGCCCCATCTTCACCGCCGACTACAACCTGCCGCCCTCGAAATTCAATTTTTCCACCCTGTCGGAAGTCCTCACAGGCGACGGCTGCATCGTCACAAAATCCATGATTACCCGTTCAGTCATCAGCATCCGCAGCATCATCGAAACCGGCGCCAACCTGGAAGGCGTTATTACAATGGGCGCGGATTTCTACGAAACAGCGGAAGACAAAATCGAAAACCGCAAACGCGGCAGACCCGACATCGGCATAGGCCGCAATACGCAAATACGCAACGCCATCATCGATAAAAACGCCCGCATCGGCGACGGCTGCCTCATCGGCGTCCAGGAAATCCCCCGCCACGACGGCGACTACGACGGCTACTACATCCGCGACGGAATCATCATCATCCCAAAAGGCGGAATCCTGCATCCCGGCACAGTGATTTAGAGCCAGTTCAAAAATCTATCTGAAATTTTGGCGCATTTTTTGCGGTTAGGGAATTTGCGCCGCAAATTCCCTAACCGCAAAAAACCGGGCTTTCCGCTCCAAGTCCTCGGATTTGCCAATGCAAATCCTGCGGGCTTTCCGCTACAATCCCTTGCGCATGGCAGCTCAGGACAAGGCCCGGCAATTGCCGGGGCGCGGAATTGCCTCGGCCCTTAACCTGTATATAGGCCAAGAGCTTTTTAGGGCCTCTTGCCCGGAAGCCTCATTATCAAAAACACGCTTGCGCGTGCGTTTACTTGGGCATGGCAATTCCGCAGCTCTAACCATGCGGCCGCAATTGTGGAACAATTGCGTGATGTGCCACCAGGTTTTTTTGCGGTCCGCCGCAAAAAAACACGTCTCTATCACCGCCGGCTGCCGTCCCCACGGGCTAAGCGGCCCACAAGGGGCCGCATAAAATAAAAAAGGCCCACACACTTCTTAGCGGGAAGTGCGCGGACCTGAGTTTCCTCATGAAAAAACTCCGTTACAGTATCACCCTGAACCGCGAAAAAGTCAAGCGGTTTTTTACGGGACTGAAAAAAAAATCAACCACAAAGCCGGAGAAGCCGGAAGAGCAAAAGCTTTTCCGGCCTTGCGGTAAAAACTCTGATTTTACAGAAACAAAGCCTGGTTAAAAAAGAAATGCAGTACCGCCGCCGCGACCGCGACAATTCCCCACACCGTTTTACCCGCAATCAAAAAATCCGCGACACGCGCAAGCCAGGCGGGAAGCGACAGAGGTTTCTCCCTGGAGTATTCAAACAAAAGAATTGTCCCGGCAATGATACCCGCTAAAGCCGGAGCAAGATCGCCCAGAATCAAAACATCGCCAGCGGTTACCAGAAGGAGTTTCAGAATACCAACCGCGACAGCGGCGATTCCCCCCACAAGACGGAACAGGCCCGCCTCGCTTACAGTCTGGAGAAAATTCCCCACAGAAGGGAACTTCCCCGCGGCGACACTGCGCGCCAAAACTATCCCCACAAGAAGATTGATAATAATCGATAAGAAATATAACTGATACATGGGAAACCTCCCGCATTTTTTCTTAATGTAAGTATAATGGGATTTCCAAAAATTGACAACCAGCGGCAACTCAAAACCAAGTCGTAAACGCAATATGCTTTGAAGAAAAAAAATCACCGCAAAGTCAAAGAATGGCAAGGGCGAAGAAGCAAAGAAAGGTAAAAAAGTGCCAGGTACGTTTTTTAATAGTGTATTCTAAAATGATACGCTATTATGTGAAACGTAAAAACGTGCCTGGCACCATGCAGCGCAGCAATTTTGCTTTCGCAAAATTGCGCGCCTCCACGTCCACCGCCACCAACGGCGGCGGCGCGCAACCCGTCCGCGGACATGCCACCCCGCCAAATCGCCGCGGCAACCTCCCCCCCGCCCGAGTGGCCCCGGGCACAAACCCGCCGTGGGCG
>JAISAF010000081.1 GCA_031266855.1 Spirochaetales bacterium | reverse complement strand
TTTATAAGTGCGTTATGTGTACATAATATGGGGGGGGGGGGGGAGGGGGGGGTAAATGCTTATGGCATAATGAGTTATGCGCATGTTAGGCGAAATAGAAGTTAAGGCTGTAAAAATACCGGGAAAAATCATTTCGTGTTACCTGCCGGGAAGTAAAACACAGTTTCGGAAAAATGTCAAGTACCAGCAGCTCAAAATCATGCCCCGGAAATTGCCATAGGCAATTTCCGGGGCGCTGCCGCTGGTGCGCGCGCAAGGGATTCCGGGGGCGCGATAGCGCCCACTACAATCCATACCTATCGGAAAGCGACCGTCTTCGGGCGCATAGCAGCGGAAAGCCCACAGGAAGCGCATCGGCGCTTTCCGAGGACTTGAAGCGGATAGCCCGGTTTTTTTGCCCGGCCGCGGGCAAAAAAATACGCCTGAAGACAGTTGCTTTCCACTCTGCCGCTTAGTGCAATCGCGCGGTATAATTTCTTGCAATTTTATCATTTTCTGATATACTATTTTCACTTAGGGTACGCCCCTGCGGGTATCTAAATTATAGGTGGATCATAAATGGAAAAGCTGAGTCTGCGTCCGGTTATTGAAGTATTAAAAGACAAATGCGTTAATTGTCACCGCTGTATCATGGTATGCCCCGCGAAGATGTGTAACAACGGGGCCGGTGACATTGTGGATCATCATCCTGACCTGTGCATCGGCTGCGGCGAGTGTATTACCGCGTGCAGCCACGGTGCCCGTATCGGCATTGATGATTTTGACAGCTTTATGGGAGATCTCAAACACCGCGCGGATATTATCGCCATCGTCGCGCCCGCGGTTGCCGCGAATTTTGATGGCAAATATCTTGAAATGAACGGTTTTCTGAAATCGCTGGGGGTCAAGGCTGTTTTTGATGTAAGTTTTGGAGCGGAACTTACAGTAAAGTCTTATGTGAACCACATGAAAAAAAACAAACCGCTTACCGTAATCGCGCAGCCCTGCCCTACCCTGGTTTCCTTTATTGAAATGTACCGGCCCGAACTTATCCGCTACCTTGCCCCGGTAGACAGCCCCATGATGCACACTATCAAAATGATTAAAAAATATTATGCGCAATACAAAAACTGCCGTATCGCCGCCATATCCCCCTGTTATTCCAAACGGAGGGAATTCGACGCGGTGGGTATGGGGGATTACAACGTAGGCTTTAAATCAATCCAGAAGTACCTTGATGATTCCGGCAAAAGTATCGCGGACTTTCCCGCCCTGGATTACGATAACCCGCCCGCCGAGCGGGCCGTGCTGTTTCCCAGCCCCGGCGGACTTATGCGGACGGTACAGCGCTACGACAGCGAAGCCGCCAGCCACACCCGGAAAATTGAAGGCTCCCCGGAGGTCTACCATTATTTCGCGTATTTGTCGGAAGCCATCAAAAAAGGCAGCGCGCCGGTCTACGGGCTTATCGACTGCCTGAACTGCGGGATGGGCTGCAACGGAGGACCCGCGACGAATAACAGAGGCAAGCACCTTGACGATGTTGAATATCTGGTAGAACGGCGGCAGCAGGAGATGCGCAAAAAATACCAGCCGGATACACTGTGGAGAAAACTATTCGCACGAAATAAACTGGAGAAGCTCCTTGACGCGAACTGGGAAGAAGGGCTTTACAGCCGCTCGTATACAGACAGATCCGCCATATTCAAAGGAATGGTGACCTCGCCGACAAAGCAGCAGCTTGAGGATATGTTCGCCGGAATGCACAAGGAAAAAGACGAAGACCGGCTGAACTGCGGCGCCTGCGGTTATAAAAGCTGCGAGCAGATGGCGGTAGCCATCATCAACGGACTGAACAAGCCGGAGAACTGCCGCCATTTTGTCGAAATAGAAAAGAATTTACAAAACGTACAGGAATCAAAACGGATGCTCAACGAAGTCTATAATCACACCTTGCAGGAGATGAACAAAAGCATAAACGGCCTGGAGGATCTTTCCGGGCGGATCAATGAAACAGCCAGTTATGTGCTACAATCCTCCTCGGCAATAGAGCGGATGGTGGAAAACACCCGCTCCATTCATACCACACTGGAACAAAACGCCGCGAGCGTCCTGAAACTCAACGAATCTTCGGAGGAAGGAAAAGAACGGCTGCGGAAAATAGGGGAACTGATAACCCAGGTCGCACAGCAGTCCGACGTCCTTATCGAAGCCAGCAGCGTAATCAGCGGCATCGCCGGTGAAACCAGTATCCTCGGCATGAACGCCGCGATCGAAGCGGCCCACGCGGGGGAAGCTGTAGGCAAAGGCTTTTCCGTTGTAGCCGGGGAAATCCGAAAACTCGCCAACAATTCCAGCCGCCAGGCAGGGGAAATATCCAAAAGCCTGAAAACGATCAAAACCCTTATTGAAAAATCAATGGAATCTTCCGTTCAGGCGCGCGAACAATTCGACGCCGTGGTATCCCTCATCAACACCGTCAAAAATGAAGAGCTGCGAATAAAGGACGCCATGCAAACCCAGGACTCCGGCGGCAGCCAGGTACTCGAATCCTTAAGCCGAATAAACGCCCTTATCACAAACATCCAGGATTCCTCCAGAAATCTTTTAGTATCCGGCGAAGCGGTTATAAAGGACATCAGCTCCCTCACAGACACAACGGCGGAAATCCCGCACTGAAAACCAGGAATTATATTTTGAGCGCCTTTTTTTGTCCGCCCCCCGCGGACAAAAAAACCGGGCTTTCCGCTCCAAGTCCTCGGATTTGCCAATGCAAATCCTGTGGGCTTTCCGCTCCAATCCTTGGCGCGCGCCAGCGGCAGCGCGCCCTGGTGAATGCGCAAGCATTCACCAGGGCGCAGGATAACGATTTCGCGTAACGCCACCCCCGCGCCCGCGCGGAAACCGCGCGGGCCTGGTTATCCGCAGCTAATTGCCACAGGCAATTAGCTGCCCCCCGGAATTGCCAGCGGCTTTGCAAGGCTGGAGCCTTGCTTCTACTACGGCGTAGTCTGGAGACTACGCCAAGCGGGCGGTTGAATAAAATACACCTTCAATAAAAAAGGCGGAACCGCCTTTTCAAAAATAATGAACTGGACTTTTAGTCCCCTTACTTCCAGTCCCCATACTGCATTTCCCTAAAATCATTAAAAGAGAGCGTGGTAAGGGCGGAATTTATTTTTATCTTTTCTTTTGAAAAATACCCAGGATACCCCGAAGAAATTGGGTTCTGTTCTATAAAAATACGATAAGTTCCTGTTCCCGTCCATTTCGTTCCAGTGGGGTTTATCCCATCAGCAATAAATAGTTCTCCCTCCGCGTCTCCCTCATCTCCGCTTGAAAGAGATACGAAAGCAGATACCGCAATAGCGGCAGTTACTTTTTTGGCAGGCGCTATACCAAACATCACTTTTGAGGGACTCCCATCCATATCAGTAAAATCTGTAACCTTTATACTCTTTGACACTCCGTCATCACCAAAATCATTACCGCCGTCATCATCACTATCACTGCACCCCGCAAACACAAACACAATAAGCAGGACCAGCGCCGCAAACAAAGCATTCTTTTTCATGTAACATACTCCTTTTTAAAAAGCTCCGCCCCGGCCTGCCGACGGCATTCCTTTTTTATTGAGACGGAGCGTAATTTTTTTTACGGAAAAGAAAATGAAAAAGAAACTTTTACGGGCCGTTTACAAAACGGCGCGTACAGTACAGGGGAAAGCGTAAACGCTTAGGAGAATATAATCGCGCGGGAAAAGAATTT
>JAISAF010000033.1 GCA_031266855.1 Spirochaetales bacterium | reverse complement strand
AACAGACTGAATACGGATTTGACATGGAATATGTTATAGGCGGATATTGGTTAATTATTGAATTTTCAGAAAGTAAAGTGTCGAGAATCTATTACAATCCATTTGAATAATCAGGCGGGGAGGTGTAGCGCTGTGCGGAGTGGCAAATCACGAAATTGCATATAGCAATTGCACTGCTTGATTTTGAGCTGCCGCGTCGCTGGTGCGCGCGCCAGGGATTGCAGCGGAAAGCCCGCAGGATTTGCATTAGTAAATCCGAGGACTTGGAGCGGAAAGCCCGGTTCCGGGGCCGCCGGGGGCGGCCCCGGAAGGCGCCCTGATTCTTATGATTCGGGATATTTCCGCTTGACATTTATTTTTTTGTAATACTATAATTAGCCATGGAAACAGTCGTGAAAGAGGCGTTTTTTCAATCCGCGGGGAAAAATCTGTGCTGGATTAGTATTTTGCAGACCATTGTTGAACGGGACAAGGACAGCGCTCTTGCGATACTGGATAAAAATCTTGTCTTCCTTTATGCCACTGACAAATATTATAAAGACCCGGATTTGAAGGACAAGCCAATAATTGGGCAGTGTCTTTATGATGTATATCCTAATTCCACGCGTGAATGGAGGGCCTTAAACAGAAGGGCCTTAAACGGAGAGAATTTCCGGAGCGATGATGATATTCTTATTCGTAGCGATGGGACTATTCAGCACATGCGCTGGATGTGTTTTCCCTGGTATGATGCCGGCGGCGAGGTTGGGGGACTGGTACTGTATTCTACATTTATCGATGATCCGGCGCAGGACAGGGAAACCCGTGTCCAGCGGGAAGAGTGTTTGCGTGAGGAAGAAAAGGAAAGGGCGCGCCGGGAAAAACTCCAGAGCGCCTGGAAGATGAAGACCAGGGGATATCCTGATGACGCTATAGCCGATATTCTGTCTCTGCGGGGGGAGGATGTGGCGGCGCTGTAGATGTATTTGTTTTCCGGGGATGAGGGGTATCGTTTTTTCCCGGATGCGGCGTTCCTGTGGGCAGCCGCCCTGTAGGATGCCGGTAGTAATATCCGTATCCGTTTTGAATCCTGTGTATGTATTTTTGGTGTGTTGAAAAAGGCCAAGGCTGGGGCCGTGGCTGTCTGTGAGCGCTTTGTGCCGGGGCGCGGCGCTGTACCGGAAATGGCTTTTTATTTTTGGGAATTTTCCTCAGGCTTTAAGGCAAACGCGCTATCCTGACGGGGTATCATTATGGGAGCTGTTTGGGGACTTTTCGTTTCTGAATGGCTTCCAAATGCAGGAATTATATCTTTTGTACTTTTTTGCGTTTTGTTGTATTTCCTTGTACTGTTTGTACTTTGCGGGAGACTATAATAAATTATAAGTAAGAGATATACGGAATGTAAGAAAACCTGGATTGGAAGGGGAAAGACGAATATGCCGTTAAAACTGATAACAAATTTTCTGGGGGGGATCAATGCCAACAAGCGGCCGGGTGAGATCGCGGCTGGTATAGCGTTTGGTTTTCTTCTTGCCGCGCAGCCGGGCTGGACAATTGCGGCTATTGTTTTTTTTTGTATAGCGTTTATGCTCAAAATCAACATGCCTGCTTTGTTTTTGTCCCTGTTCCTTTTTAGCCTTGCTTCGCCTGTGCTGGATATTCCATCCGGCCTCCTGGGAGGTTTTATTCTGAATCTTCCGGCGCTGCGGGGTTTCTTTACGGTTCTGTATAATCTGCCGCTTGTTCCGTATACCCGGTTTAACGACACTCTTGTTATGGGCGGTCTCGCGCTGGGCATTATCGCGTGGCTGCCTCTGTTTTTCGCGTTCAGGGTTCTTGTTGGGATTTACCGGAATACTGTGAGGGAAAAAATTGTTACCAGCAATTTTTTTAAGGCATTTATGAAATTGCCTCTTGTGTCAAAGATATTTCAACTGGTTGGTAAAATTCTTGATTTTTCAGCCGGATAGGAGGGTGCTATGGCGCTGCCGTCATTATTCAGAAAAAAATATAGTGAAAAAAGACTGAATTCCAGAATTTTAGGCCGTGTCTTTATTCCCGGTGACAAGGCCTGGCTGAAAAAGCTGTTTAAACAGGACGAAACCGGAAGGTACAGTATGGGCAAGGAAAACTTTAGCAAGGAGGAGGGAAAACGGCTCAAGGCTTTGGCAAAGTCTATTAAACAGAACTCAGGTTTGGTAAGTCTGCCCAAGGTGATTACTGCCGCGGTTTTGATTACGGTTCTGTGCGGCGCTTACTATCTTTTCCGCAATGTCCTTATTGAAAAGGCGCTTGTTTCCGCCCTAGAGCTTGTGTTCCAGGCGCGGGCTTCTGTGCGCGGTCTGGATTTTGATATGTTTGCTATAAAACTTAAATGGGATCATCTTGAGGTAGCGGACCGCGACCGGCCGATGAAGAATCTTTTTGAGCTGGGTTTCAGCGAAGCGGATTTTTCCATGTGGAATCTTCTAAAGGCCCGTTTTGTGGTGGAAAACCTTGTGGCAAGCGATATCCGGTGGAATACCGACAGAACAACCTCCGGGGCGCTTCCCCGTGAGGAGAAAAAAGAAGAAAAAGCCGCCGCCACGGGGGGGCTTGTTTCTGGAATAGCGGATTCCGTTATGGCCTCTGTTTCGGCGTTTGACCCGAAAGCTGTTCTGGAGGGCCAGCTTGACAAACTTATGACTCCAAAAACGGCTATGCGTATTAAGGACGAACTACAGGCCCAGGCGGACGCCTGGAAGGGAAAGATCGCGGATTCCCGCAGGGAGGTTGAATCCCTAAAGGCCCGGACGGAGGAGTTCCGCGGCATGAACGCGCAGTCGCTGAAAACGCCGGAAGAAATACTTAGCCTTGTAACAAAGATCGAGGAGGCGGTAAGTTCGGTACAGCGGGCTGCTTCCACGGCGGAAAATCTGAAGAGGGATTTTGACGCGGCAATGAAAACCGCGGGAACCGCAAAGACGGAAATACAGCAGGCCGTCCGCAAGGACTATGCCTTTGCGGCCTCGCTGGTAAACCTTGGTTCGGACGGGCTTGTATCAATGGCAGCGGGACTGTTTACCAGTTTTGCCCAGGAACAGCTTGGCGGCTGGTACACCTATGGACAGCGCGCCATTGAAATTGTCCGCAGTCTTCCCAAAAACGAGGCTGGGGAAAAGCCCGCGCCGGAAACGCCGAAACCGGAACGCCGCGGCAGAATCATAGACTTTCCCGTTACGGACAGGCAGCCCAAACTGTGGATCAGGAATGTCGCTTTTAATACCGAAGGCAGCCATGAACAGAAAGTTTCGGGCCAGATTACCGATATAACAGGCGCGCCGGATCTTGTCGGCAAACCGCTTGCCTTCGATGTATCGGTATCGCTTCCGGGAAAACTTTTCGGCCTTGATGGAAATATCGATATGAGGACAAACGCGGAAGCGGATGCTGATATGAAGCTGACGGCCAGCGGTATTCCCATAAAGGTCTGGCTGCCTTCTCCTGTTTTGACAGTTAAATCCATCGAGGGGCCGCTGGAAACAAAGGCTTCCATGCGGATTATGCGCGCGGGCGGCATGAACTGCGAAGTCGCGGGAGTCCTTGCCCAGCCGAAACTGGAACGCGAGGGAAAGCGCGACCGGATTTCCGATATGACGTATTCGGTGCTGTCTTCTGTCCGGGCTATTGATCTTGATATCGCCTACTCCCTTTCGGCGGACAGGAAAATGAATATGAAAATTTCCTCTTCCCTCGACAAGTCCCTGCGCGAAGGCTTTGTGCAGTATATCAAAAGCCAGGAAGCCGTATACCGCGCGCAAATTGAGGAAGAGCTGAAAAAGCGGCTGGACGCCTATATCGCGGAAAACGAAACCGTGCAGAAGGTAATGGACGAACTGCATAAACAGGTGGGGGATAACCTGACGGATATAAACGCCTACAGGAAGGTCCTGGACAGCAAAAAGCAGGAGTTTGAAGACCGGGCGCGGGCCTTGGCGCGGGAAAAAGCGGGCGGCGCGATTCGGGAACTGGAAAAGAAACTGCCGTCGCTGCCAAAGGGGCTTCCGTTTTAGCGCCTGTTCAAACCCCCGGTTGTGTAATTTCAGAATTTGGGCGCATTCCGGGGGCGCGTAAGCGCCCACTACAATAAATTTCTTTTCGGAAAGCGACTGTCTTCAGGCGCATTTTTTTGGGCGCGCTTCGCGCGCCCAAAAAAACCGGGCTTTCCGCTTCATGTACTCGGATTTGCCCATGCAAATCCTGTGGGCTTTCCGCTGCAATCCCTCGCGCGCGCCAGCGGCAGTCAGCGAATTTGCAGAATGCAAATTCGCGACCAGCAATCCCGCGGGTTCATAATTGCTGCTTTAGCAATTATGAACATATAACCAGGCGGCTGCCGCCGCCCTGCGGCTAACACAGGCCGTAAACGCAGACCTGCGGCAGCCTGAAACCGGATGCGCGATTTTGCCTCGGCCCTTAGCCTGTGTATACACAAAGGGCTTTTTAGGGCCT
>JAISAF010000005.1 GCA_031266855.1 Spirochaetales bacterium | reverse complement strand
ATATAGCGCCAGAAGATGCCGCGCACGTCGCGATCGAGTTTCTGGGTTCCTTCGCTTTCCTTCATAACCCACAAAAGATAATCCTGGATAAACGCCTCGCGCACATCTCCTTTCATTTTCCGGTCTGAAAACCACTGGTAATACCAGCCGGTCAGACCTTCTTCCATCCAGTAATGCTGGGCCTTTTCCTTTGCGGTTTGCCAGCGCAGATCGGCAAGGGCGGAAACAACGGCGTACTTCAAATCCTTGGGATACAGGGGAATGGCGATCCGCCCGCGTGAAGTCGCCCGGTTAAAGCGCTCAAAAGGCTCCCAGCAAACCCCCGTATCGCCATAGCTGGGAAGCAGGATAACATTGGGAACAATGCGGTTTGTCTGCTGTTTGAAAGTTCGCAGGAAAATTCCAGGATCAATGTATTCCACGTCGGCCATCGCGTTGATGATATTTTCCCTGGTAGCGATGTCCATGATACTGCTGCGGATATACTGTTTGATGAGGATCGGGAAATGGTTCCCCTGCCGGCCTATGCACATTTTGGCCATTTGCCGAAGGCTGTTCGCCTCCGCCATAATCGTTTTGTTATCGACCACGGCGGTCTGGCCCAGTTCGCTGTCCTTCTGTTTTAAATCCGTAATATTCTTTACAATGCCGTCCAGTTCCTGATGATAGCGCGTCAAATCCTTATTCAGCGTGGCCAGACGGCGCAGGCCTTCGTTGATACTGGTAAAAAGCCCGCGCTGCGCCTCGCTATAGGGCAGCTTCAAGGCAGGCAAATCGTGACGGCCCTCGTGCTCCGCGATCCCCTGCATACAGTTCGCGAGCTGCGTTTCCAAAGCCTTCATTTCCTCGTTCGTACCGCGGATCAGGTTCTGCTGCGCGTCCAGCCGCCCCCTGGCCCTCTCAAGAAGCGCGGTCATCTTCTGGTGGTTATCCTTGCGGGAGGTTTTTACCTCATCCTGAGCCGAAATCGATACATTGCCCCGCGCCACAGCGGCAAGCCACTCATCCACATAATAGACAGGTTCCCCCGAATTGTTATCCCAGATGATTTTGGAAAACATCTCGCGCTGTTCGGGACTCATAGCCGTCGGCAGAAGAATGGAATAACGCAAAAAAACCAGCTTAGGCTGCGGAAGATCGCGAAGTATCCTGACCGCCATACTTGCCAGAAGATCCCAATACGCGGGAATAAGCCTGCCACGGAACTGGGATTTCTCCTGCGGATCACTTGATTTCATGAAAGAACTGAAAGTGGAATGGACTTTCTGCGAAATCTCGCCCTCGCCACCCAAAACCAGTTTGTAGTAATTCGGATTCTGGAAAAGCGGCTTAGCCGCTTCCTCTATCTTCTCAGGCCGGACAAATTTTCTGGCACGGGGAACCGCCTCTTCCCCATCATCCAGAAAGCTGCCCATATCATCGTCCGCATGAATATTCTCGTCAAACAGCGAGTCAAACTCCGGGACAGCACCATCCCCGCTGTTCTCAATGCCCATGAGATCGGCAATTTCAGGGTCTATCTCCCCTCCAAATTTACTATCGACAGGCGCATTGTTCTTGTTCATACAGCTTCGTTTGGAGGTGACGGGAATTGAACCCGTGACCCCTTGAATGCCATTCAAGTACTCTAGCCAGCTGAGCTACACCCCCAAAATCTATTATGTAAAAACTATAATAAGGAAACAGGCCATTTGTCAAGTAGCGACAAGCGCTGTCTTGAAGGTTTTCGCATTTACTTTTTTTCCGATCATTATGGCACATTTTTTGCGATCAGGGAATTTGCGCCGCAAATTCCCTGATCGCAAAAAACCAGGCTTTCCGCTGCAAGTCCTCGGATTTGCTTATGCAAATCCTGTGGGCTTTCCGCTCCAATCCTTTGTGCGCGCCCAGCGGCTAAGCTATGCTGCACCCCGTCCCCCGGATTTTTGCAAAGCAAAAATCCGCCTCCGGCTGAGTTATGCGCACGGAATTGCCTTCCGGCAATTCCGTGGCCTGGTTCCAGCCCGCCTGCCTGTGCGTAGCGGCGGCGGGGGCCGTCCCGGCCCCTCACGGATTTCCGCGGCTGGAAATCCGCTACGCGCAATTTGCCAGGGCAAATTGCGCGCCCCGCCGTGGCGGGAACCTCCGGGCCGATAAACCCGTGCGTTTTTTTGCCCGGCAAAAAACCGCACACGGCAACCCGCGCGGTTTTGCCTTCGGCAAAACCGCGGCCTGCCGGTTATGCGCAATGGGATTGTAGGGATGCGAAGCAGCCCCGGCGCTCCGCGCCGGGGCCGGAGCGGCAGCGGAGTCCCGGAAAGCCCGGTTTTTTTGCCCGCCCCCCGCGGGCAAAAAAATGCGCCCAAATTCTTTAAAAATCTTCATAATGTTAAATTGCTGTGATTCAAAAGCTGCCGCTCGCGGGGATAGCGGTTTTGACTATAATAATGACGTACCTGTGAAATATGGTTCATCGGGTACGGGGTAATGGCGCGAAGCGTAGTGGCGGGTGTGCGCGCTTCATCGTTTACTTCTGTGACGGCCAGCGGTGTAAGAGCCACAGGCTGTCTTCCAGCGATAATGTTGTACTTGTGAAATATAGTGAATAGGCGGCGCTCTCCGTGGGCGGGAACCCCTGGAGAGCCTGTCGCGCACGGCAAAAGCGGAGTCCTCATGCCATTTCCCCGAAAATGGTAAGAATTAGGAGGAGTAAATGATTTTTGCTGGTGGTTCCACAAGAAGAGAGGTTTCCGGTATAACGGAAATAGAAAAACGGGTTGTTTTATATTTTTTACAGGGCGCGGTATATCGCTGGTGTAAGAATAAAAACTTTTATATGAAAAAGCGTTTGATTCTGGCTGCCGGTCTGGTTCTGAGTGTCTTTGCACTGGTGTTGACGGGCTGCCTGAACCTCTCGGATGGAGATGATTCTCCTTCTCCGGGGGCGCAATGGGCGCGAAGCCTGTCGACGGGGACAGACTGGTCATTGTTTAGTTCCGTGGCGGCTGATGATGCGGGCGATGTGTACACTGTGGGAGTCCAGCGCGGTACGGGGACATATAATTACGGTAACGGTGTAACGGCTACGGGGACATCTCCCGGCAACGATAATGCTGTACTTGTGAAGTATGATTCGTCGGGCGAGGCGCACTGGGCGCGAAGCCTGTCGGCGGCGGGGACAGGGAATTCGGAGTTCAGTTCCGTGGCGGCTGACAGCGCGGGCGATGTGTATGCCGCGGGTTCTCAATACGGTACGGAGGCTTTTGACTATGGCAATGGTGTAACGGTCGTGGGGACAGCTTCCGGCGCGAATAATGCTGTACTTGCGAAATATGATTCATCGGGCGCGGCGTACTGGGCGCGAAGCCTGTCGGCGGGGACAGGGAATTCGGAGTTCAGTTCCGTGGCGGCTGACAGCGCGGGTAATGTGTACGCGGCGGGATATCAATTCGGTACGGGGACTTATGACTACGGCGGCGGTGTAACGGTCACGGGGGCGGCTTCCGGCGCGAATGCTGTACTTGTGAAATATGATTCATCGGGCACGGCGCACTGGGCGCGAAGTGTATCGACTGGTAAAGATTATTCAGAGTTTACTTCCGTGGCGGTTGACAGCGCGGGCAATGTGTATGCCGCGGGATTTCAGGAGGGTACGTGGACATATACCTACGGTAGCGGTGTAACTGCCACGGGGACAGCTTCCGGCGCGAATGCTGTACTTGTGAAATATGATTCAGCGGGCACGGCGCACTGGGTGCGGAGTCTGTCGGCGGGTACAGAGGATGCGGAGTTTGGTTCCGTGGCGGCTGACAGCGCGGGTAATGTGTACGTCGCGGGATTTCAATATGGTACGGGGACTTATGATTATGGTGGCGGTGTAACGGTCGCGGGGGCATCGACCAACAGTAATGTTGTTCTTGTGAAATATGATTCGTCGGGCGCGGCGCACTGGGCGCAAAGCCTGTTGGCGGGGAAAGACACCGCATGGTTTAATTCCGTGGCGGTTGACGACGCGGGCAATGTGTACGCCGTGGGGCAGCAATTTGGTACAGGGACATATTCTTACGGAACCGGCGTAAGGGTCACGGGGGTATCTTCCAGCAGGAATGTTGTACTTGTGAAATATGATTCAGCGGGCGCGGCGCACTGGGCGCGAAGCCTGTTGGCGGGGGCAGACTGGTCATCGTTTACTTCCGTGGCGGCTGGCGGCGCAGGCAATGTGTACGCCGCTGGTTCTCAATACGGTACGGGGACTTTTGATTACGGCGGCGGTGTAACGGCCACAGGGACATCTTCCAGCGATAATGTTGTACTTGTGAAGTATAGCGAATAAGCGACGCTTTTTCCGTGGGCTTCCCGTCTGCGGAAAAAGCGCATCGATAATTACTTCTGGTGTACAGAGGCATTTTTTCTACTTCGTCCTTAGAGCCTGTTCAGAATCTTTATAATTTTGTTTCAATATCAGAATTTGGGCGCATTTTTTGCGGCTATGCCGCAAAAAACCGGGCTTTCCGGGACTCCGCTATCGCTCCGGCCACAGCGCGGAGCGCTGTGGCTGCTGCGCATCCCTCCAATCCCTTGCGCGGCCCAGGGGTTTTCAAGATATTG
>JAISAF010000462.1 GCA_031266855.1 Spirochaetales bacterium | reverse complement strand
GGTGACAATCACGCAATTTTGCGGGGCAAAATTGCGACCGACGGTTACAGTACATAATTGCCGCTGGCAATTATGTACCCCTGCAATTGCCACAGGCAATTGCAGGGCCTTATGCTGAGCTGCCACTCAAAATTGCGACCGCCTGGTTATACGCAGCTAATTGCCGCTGGCAATTAGCTGCCCACGGAATTGCCTGTGGCAATTCCGTGGGCCGGCCCTGGTTAGCCGCTGGTGCGAGCGGCAACGCTGGGCCGCCTGATGGTGACCCAAGCCACCATAGGTGAATTGAATCCCTATGACGTTTTAACGCCCTAAGCTGGATATAAATGACATTAATGACGTTTATATAACGTTATGCGAAACAGCGGCTAAAATCAGGTGGTATATATTAATTAAGAAGTTCACGTGAAAATGAACTTGACAGGAAATTAAATATTAAATTAGAATGACTAAAATATTTTTTTGTCTTTGACATTAAATATTTAGGGAGGAATTTATGACTATTGAAATTCCGCTTTTCATCGCTGTGGCGGTTTTACTCATTATTGGACAAGGTATGAAAAAGGAAAATGAAAAGGGAAGAAAGGTATATCCCTGGCCTATTAGAATAGCCTTAGCAGCCATTTGTTTCATTTTGGCTTTTATCAACTTATATAAAGGCCGTTTTTTTGGATAACTAAAAAATCATCAAATTCTGTCAAAAGTACATATAAATATTCTTCAAATTAATCTTCTTTGATTGTACTTATTTCTAAGATTTTTCTCCAGTCTTTCCAGTCTTTATCGCCATATAGGAACCTTAGTACAGTCACAGTCTTTTTATCTTCATCGACTGTATAAAACATCATATATTCTTTTACCATTATATATTTTATTCCTTTTGTCCTTAAATATTCATCGGGTACACATGAAGACATATTTGGTGTACGCCCAAGCGGGCTTTCATGTTTTTCAATTTCGTCCAGTAAATCATTCGCCGCGACTGGCGACTTTAATATAGTGGCAATATGTTCCGCTGTTGATAGTATGTCTTCTTCGGCAATGTCCGTAATATATAGTGAGTACATAGCTATTTTATTTTCCCGCGGATGTTTTTTACTGATTCTGTCATGGATTTTGTTTTCCCGTTCTTTGTTTGTTCCAAGCCTTCATTTAAGAGGGAATATAATTCCAGTCTTCCGCGTACTAATTCATAAGTTTCTATACTCATTACGGCAAGATCTCCTGTTCCATTTTTTGTAATGAATACCGGCTCCGGGTACTTATGGCATAATTCAGAAATTTCATTATATTTATTTCTTAAATCGGCGCTTGACCGGATTATGGGCATAATTCCTCCTTAACTAAGCTGTATAGTATTTTATCATTATTTTTATGTAATATCAATAGAGCTGTTCGGAAACCCCACAGCTTAGGGAACGGTTTCAATATAAAAACAGCCGAATTTGCCGCCATTTTGCGGCAAATTCGCCAGACTTGTGAGAGAACCGGAAGGTTATCGAACAAGTCTAATAGATTTTTGATATACAGCATCTTACTGCAAAGCCGGAAAAGTTCCGGTATAAAGCCCCGTTCTCTTCTCCTTTTTTTTACTTCCTCGACTTTGCCCGTCTTCGACCTTGCCAGTCTTCGGCTTTGTGGTAATTTTTTTTGCGGGGCTTAGCCGTTGGTACGCGCACCAGGGATTGTAGCGGAAATCCTTTTTTGCCGCCTGCGGCAAAAAAGATTGAAGCGTAAAGCCCGGTTTTTGGTGCGGGAGCGCCAAAAATGCGCACATATTTTCTTAACTTGTTGACAATGGCCTTCATACAACAAAATCCATCTGATCCTTAAACAGAATCTGCGTAATCCGCTCTTTCAGTTCAGCGTATTCGGGATGGCTGCGCGAATTGATCTTTGACCAGTCAACGGAAGTCTCGTAAACAACTCTTCCCGGATGCGGGGATAGAAGCACAATGCGCGTACCCAGTGTAATCGCCTCGTCTATAGAATGCGTTACAAATACAAGCACGAACCACTCGCTGTTCCATAGTTCCAGAAGCTCTTCCTGCATTTTCTGGCGCGTCAGCGCGTCGAGTGCGGCGAACGGCTCATCCATCAGAATGATACGCTATTTGAGTGCCAGACAGCGGGCTAGCGCTACCCGCTGCTTCATGCCGCCGGAAAGCGCATGCGGATAGGAGTCCCCGAACTTACTCAAATTGACTTTCACCAGAAGCGCGCGGGCCGTTTCCACAGCTTCGCCACACGGAATTTTACGTGTTACGCGCAACGCAAACACGATATTCTCCAGCGCGGTCTTCCAGGGCAATAGCTGGTCGAATTCCTGAAAAACAATAGCCCTGTCCACACCAGGTCTCCTGATCTGAGCGCCATTCAGGAAAATGTATCTCCCCGCCGGTTTCAGAAAACCGCCTATCGCCTTGAGAATCGTAGACTTCCCGCAGCCGGAAGAGCCCAGAAGAACAAGCCTGTCCCCCTCAGCCGTCTGAAAGCTGACATCCTGCGTCGCGCGTACCAGATACCGGAGCATCTTGTACTGGAATGTCAGGTTCCTTACCTCCAGATACAGCCGCTCCTTTATTATCGTTTATCCACTGATCCGTCTCGCTCAGGGATTTTAGAATGATCGACACAAGTTCCGGCTTATCTGCATAGAATTTCGCAGATGTTATAACAAGATTCGTCGTATGAGCGCCGCCCAAAAGCTCATAGGAAACTCAGCACCGTGCAGATGTTTTTATTCTGTAGTTCCAGAGTGCTATACGGTTCAAAAGTAAAATGAGCCCTAATCTTGGACTTACCGGAAGTCAGCGCGATAAACGCGTCAGGATGAGGCAGCGCGACTGTCAGCGGATCTATCCTCGCAAAGTCTTTCTGTCCAAAAAGTTTTGCCGCCGCAATCTGAAGCGTAATCGCCTGAATGGAAACCTTTACAGATGGAAGCGCAATCTTTATCGTTTGCCGTAAAATCCGCGATAGTCCTGACCTTCGGATTTGAAGTATTCAGCACAACCGGCGGCTCGCTCAACGCAGCAAGAAGCTTCGCCGCCCCATTCGTTTTGTCCCACAGAATAACAGCAGGCGCTACCCCGCCGGAAATAAGATCAACATTGCCCGAAAGAAGCACATCGTTTGCCGTAGCGCCGTCCCCAAAAAGTTACCCAGTCAACCCTAAGCTCCCCCAGCCCCGCCTCCAGCGCGTTCTTTTCCAGCAGCCGCGGCCCTCCAGCACAATCAGCGGCAGGTAGCCCAAACCATACTGTTTGCTGATACGCAGATCTATCGGTTTTACAGGCGCTGCGGCCCCGTCTTTTTGTCCTCTCGCACTTATCCCGTCCGTCAGCACGGCAACAGGAAAACTATCAACAGCGTTCTTTTCATTCCGATCCTCCGTTATTCCAATAATTTAATAAATACATATATTTACTATTATACAAAGAAAGTGTATAGTATATTTTCATATAATATCAATCGGTTACGATAAATTTGTGTCTTTATGATTTTTCGGGTGCATTCCGCTATGTTATAGATTGTCGCGGGCGCTACCCGCGCCCGCGGAATGCGCCCAAATGGGAATACGAAAAAATTTTCAGGAGGAAAGTATGGCGTACGAAGATGCGTACAGGGATTGCGCGTGGGTGGATTTTACTGTGCTTGAGAATTTTATGCGGGATGTGCTTATGGCCTATGGCGTTCCGCGTGGGGACGCGGAGATTGCCGCCTGTGTTATTCTTGAATCTGACAGGAGGGGTATCGATTCCCACGGTATATGCCGGTTTAAGCCGCATTATCTTAACCGCTTTGATGAGGGGGTGATGAATCCGGTAACAAGGATCGATGTTCTTCGGGATGAGGCTGCCTGTGTGGTGCTGGATGGTAATAATGGGCTGGGTCATGTGGTGGGCAGGCGGGCTATGGAAATGGCTATTGACAGGGCAAAGAAGTATGGCCTGGGCATGGCGGTTGCGCGTAACTCGACTCATTATGGGATCGCTGGATATTACGTGGGGCTTGCGATTAACGCGGGAATGATTGGTGTGTCGGGGACGAACGCGCGGCCTTCCATTGCGCCTACTTTTGGTGTGGAGACTATCATGGGAACCAATCCTTTGACTTGGGGAATTCCTACGGATGAGGAGTTTCCGTTTATTCTTGATTGTGCTACGTCGATAGCGCAGCGGGGGAAAATCGAGGCGTATGGGCGTGCCGGAAAAGATCTGCCTTCCGGCTGGGTTATCGGGGAAGATGGTTTGCCGCTGACTGATACCGTGCGGGTTCTTGATGCGTTGACGCGGGGCAGGGCGTCGCTGACGCCTTTAGGGGGCATAGGGGAGGAGACGGCTGGTTACAAGGGTTACGGGTACGCGGCGGTGGTTGAAATCCTGTGCGCGGCTTTACAGGATGGAAAATTTTTGAAAGACCTGAGTGGCCGCGACGGAAAGGGGAACCTGCGTCCGTATTCACTGGGGCATTTTTTTATTGCGATTAATCCGCAGATGTTTATGGGTCTGGATGCTTTTAGGCGTGTGGCGGGCGATATCTGCCGCGGCTTACGGGCTTCGCGCAAGGCCCCTGGCCGGGATCGTATTTACACGCCGGGCGAAAAGGAGTTTCTCGCCTGGCAGTACCGCCGCCAGCACGGATGCCCGATTCC
>JAISAF010000417.1 GCA_031266855.1 Spirochaetales bacterium | reverse complement strand
GTCTATTAAGGAAGTGGCCCACACTTTGGGTTTTGAGGATCAGTATTATTTTTCGCGGTTTTTCAAGAAGAAGACCGGCGCCGCCCCTTCCGCCTGGCGGAAGCTGATCTAGCAGCCTGACCGGACTAAAATATGTTTTGGAATTTTACCGCAAAGTCGAATAAGTCAAAGAAGTGGAAGAAGGAAGGCTAAGATGCTTTTTTTCTTACTTATTCGACCGCGAACCTTTGGTTCGGATTCGACTCTGCGGCGGTTTCTTCTTCAATTCTCTGTAATTGCGTATACCAATGTGTTTAGTGTCATCAGCTTACCGGCTGTCCGGTTATCCGGCCATTAAGCCCGTGAAGAAGATTTCCGCCTACGAACACTGCTGCCTCTGCCCCCGCCGGTGCGGGGCCGACCGCCTGGCCGCCCCCGGCTTTTGCGGCGAGACGGCTGAATTGCGCCTTGCCTCAGCATCCATACACCGGGGGGAGGAGCCGCCTATAACCGGAAGTGGAGGGTCCGGGACTATTTTTATTACCGGCTGTAATCTGGGCTGCGTTTTTTGCCAGAACTGGCAGATATCGCGGGCGGGGATGGGCCGGGCGGTCTCCGCCGGGGAATTCGCCGCTATCTGCCTGGCGCTGGAAAAAAAGGGCGCGGAGAATATCAATCTGGTTACCGGGAGCCACGCGGTTCCCGCGCTGCTGGAGGGGATACGCGCCGCCCGGGGGCTGGGGCTTTCCGTCCCTGTGCTGTGGAATTCCTCCGCCTATGAAAGCCTGGAGGCCCTTGATCTTCTGGCGGATGCTGTTGATGTGTACCTTCCGGATTTAAAGACTGTGGACTGCGAAGTTGCCCGCCGTTTTTTCCAGGCCCCGGATTACCCCGAACGCGCGGCGGCGGCGATACTGCGCATGCTCGAAAACCGGGGGCGCCTGGAATACAGGCCGTCCGCGGCTGTTGTTGCGGCGGCAAGTCCCGGCCCTTCCGCCGCTGCCGCTATGCCCATCGCTGCCGCCGGGGTGCTGGTGTCCGGGGTTGTTGTCCGCCATCTGGTTTTGCCCGGCTATCTTGAGGCCTCGCGGGACGTGATCCGCTGGTTCGCGGAGCACGCGCATGGGAAAGCGCTTTTGTCCCTTATGACCCAGTATACGCCTGTAAAGCCCGCGATGCCGGTAAATTCTGCGAAGAAGCCTGCGGCAGGCGGAGATGACGGGCCGCTCCGGCGCTACATGAACGAGGAGGAATACGCGCAGGTGTGCCGGTGGCTTGAGGAGTTCGGGATCGAGGAAGGCTTTTACCAGGAACTGTCGCCGGACAGCGGCTGGCTCCCGGATTTTAACCGGCCCAATCCGTTTTCGTCGGAACTTTCCCTGCCTGTCTGGCATTGGCGGGAGGGGATGATGGGGTAGGGGCAGTTCCGTAGCGGCGGCGTCAAAACGGCCGGGATATTATGCGGCAATGGGGCGGGATTTGCTTGACAATACAGCATACAGGCGCTAAAGTAAGCCAATGGAGTAAAATTATGAGGTTTATTGAAGAAAAAATATTAAATGATTTTGACATTACAATTAATAAATATTTGGTTTTTCTTGTCCATGTACAGAAAAGCACTTTAATTCAAGTATCGGATAAAATTGCGGCATTTGATAAGGCAAAAAATGTTTCATCGGAAATAAGGGCGAACGTGCAAAAAACATTGGATAATATTAGTGAATACAATGTAGAAGAAAAAAGAAGATATATCAGTGAAATGTTGTTGAAAATTGAAACGATAATAGTAAATGAAATCACCAACAGCAGGAAAATAAAAATAAGCGACGATGGCCTGTTTTTACTGAATAATATAATAGAAAATCTGACAACAGAAGGTAATGGAATAAAAATGTCCCATGCGGATATTTCGAACATATATTCATATAAAGAACTTAATGTTGATAAAGGAAGAGAAAAATACGCAGACAAAGAAATACAGGAAATGAAAGATAGATTAAATGTAGGCCTGGAAGAAATTAAAAAGAAGGCTTTTCTAAAAATACTCTATAAAAAGAATGAAAACCCGGAACGATTTTATAAAGTTAATGATTTTATCCTGGATAAATGCCGGAAAGAAGAAATAAAATTATTTGTGTCGAGTATGCCGGAAGATAAAGATGAGGGGCTGTTTTTTATAATAAACAAAAACGATTTAATTATAAGAAGGAAAACATCGAACGGATTGATCTTCTATGTTATTAAATTTGATGATTTTGAAGGGCAATTCAATATAAACATAACCGGGAAAATAAATGTCAATGATTTAGAGGAAACATTTAACATAGACGAAACATACCCGAATAGCATGAAAGGGGCCGTGCTGAATACATTCAATATCCGGGAAACAATAGAACTATTCAATCTGTTGTATACCAGGTTTTTGTCGAGAAAGGGCGAATCTGAGAATAGCAATGACATAGATAATTATTTGGACGGGAAGATAAAAAATGATTAAAAAACGCCCCGCAGGGGCATAGCAGCCTGTTGCACTTGTGGATTTTTTGCATATTCATGCAAAAAATCCCGATTATCCGGCGTGCTTCTGGAGTTTGTAAGGTATAAAAATTCACTTTCGTGAATTTTTATACGGTTTTATGCGCGAAGCGCAACAAACTCCTAGCTGCTGCGGGGCCGGTTCCGGTTTTGTTAATTGGCGCTGGCGCCCATTATGTCCCGGTAGTTTCTCGCGTCAATCATCGTGGCGCTAAAAGGGTATATCCCGAAAGCCGCGCCTGATTTCTATGGAAGGAGGCCCTCTATCAGCAGCGACCGCGAACCGCCGGTAAACCTTGACCGCAAGCGTATCACCTGGCATACCGCCTTTTGTGACGCAATCCGCATGGAACTCCTGGATTACGCCGATGTTCTGGACTTT
>JAISAF010000363.1 GCA_031266855.1 Spirochaetales bacterium | reverse complement strand
TTTTTAATCGCGAAGCCGAAGAAGTCAAATTCGATTTTTTTCGATTTTCATGTCGGGCAATAACTTTCCTTCTTCTGTTAATTCATTCATTCTCAATTCCTTTGTAGCAGCATGCTTCTCAAGGCAATTTCGGAATGAATAGCGCGTAATGATCCCGCGGCATTATCTGCGGCGCCACTTGTTTTTATATTCATTTTTGAAATTATTATAATCTTTATCCAATATATTATTCAGAAAAGCGGTTTCGCCAGTAAATTTATATACCAGCTTATTTTCCTGTGTTTTATTTTTATTCAAATATTCTATAAATTCTGTAAAGAATTTGTTTTGTGTTTCTATTTTTATATCGCGGTCAATAAATTTATATATCCCGATTAGGAATACCGGCATATAATTTATTAAATTACATTCACGGTAGCCGCCCTGTGTAAGCCACTGGCATCTTGAATGCAGCTTTATCAGATTATTAAAATGATTTTCGACGCCGGCTTCGGAATTTACTGTTTTTTCAAATATTTTCAGGAGTTCCATGTCAAATTTCCCGGACATCCTGTCGCCGGAATTGTCAAGAAAGCGTTTTATCACGTATTCCTTCCAGTTATTCTGTTTTATAAACTCGTTTTCATTGAATATTAAAGCCTCAAAGAAACCAGTAAAATTAAAACCGCCTCTTAAATGCAGGCGGTTCAATGTCCTTACATGATTATAGGTATAAATTCCGTTATATAATAATTCATAATTTTCGCTGCTGATTGCGCCGTAGATTGATATGTTTAATATCGAAAGAATTATTTTATCATGCATATTCATGAAAAATATTTCTTCCGGTTTTAATTTTTTTAACATTTTTTCCCCGTTTGAATACAACAGGTTATCGTAATTATTTTTTATGGATTTACATACTCTAGTGTAAAAACTGTTTAATTCGGTATTCAGAATGTCGAAATCATGATAATTGCTTTCAGCAAATTTCTTTTTTATGTCTTTTATTTCCATTTTTCTATTTCAGCATAATTATACAGCAATTTCAAGCGCCATCGCGGGGCATAAAAAATCAGAGTTTTTACCGCAAAGCCGAAGGGGTTTATTTTTTCCATGATTTATGTGGAACGCGCAAGACCTGCCTATACGGCACAGCTTAGCCCCTGGGCGTGCAAGGGATTGAAGCGGAAAGCCCACAGGATTTGCATTAGCAAATCCGAGGACTTGGAGCGGAAAGCCCGGTCGCCGCTGCCAGCGGCGATGCACCCATTTTACCGGGGAAATTAATCGCAGGGCTATGCGTGTCCGGCTGTTACCACTCCGCGAAGACGCAGTTCCTCCGCGCGGTGGCAGCTTACGAAGTGCCCGGGGGAGGCTTCCCTCTGCTGGGGCGTCTGGCTGCGGCAGGCGTCTACCGCATAGGCGCAGCGGGGGTTAAAGTAACAGCCGGGGGGCGGATTCGCGGGGTCGGCGACTTCGCCCTGGAGGACAATGCGTTCCGAGCGCAGACGCGGGTCGGGCTTGGGCACGGCGGAAAGCAGGGCTTCGGTATAGGGATGCAGGGGCCGGGAAAAAAGCTCTTCGGTTTTCGCGGTTTCCACGATACGGCCCACGTACATAACGGCAACCCTGTCCGAGATATGGCGCACAACCGACAAATCGTGCGCGACGAAAAGATAGGTAAGCCCCAGTTTGTCCTGCAAGTCAAGCATCAGGTTAAGTATCTGGGCCTGGACGGAAACATCCAGAGCGGAAACCGGCTCGTCGGCGACGACAAGCCGCGGATTCAGGGCGAGCGCGCGGGCAATGCCGATGCGCTGCCTTTGCCCGCCGGAAAACGCGTGCGGATAGCGGCGCAGGTATTCGGGGCGCAGTCCCACAAGCCGCAGAAGTTCCGCGACACGCTCGGCCCGCACCGAAGCTCTTTTTTCGCCGTGAACAAGAAGAGGCTCCCCTACAATATCAAGAAGCGTCATCCGGGGGTTCAGCGACGCGAAGGGATCCTGAAAAATCATTTGCATTTCTTTGCGCAGGGCGTGAAGCCCCGAAGGGTGCACGCCCGCCATATCCACGGTTTTGCCCCCCCCGCTGTGGTACAGGACGCTGCCTTCCGTGGGGCTGATGGCCCGCAGAATGCAGCGCGAGGTCGTCGTCTTGCCGCAGCCTGATTCCCCCACGAGGGAAAGAGTCTCCTTCTGGTGGAGAAAGAATGTAACATCGTCAACGGCTTTCACGTAGCCTACGATTTTTTGCAGGATTCCCCTGCGTATGGGGAAATATTTTTTTAAACCCTTCACATCAAGAAGGAGGTTGCCCTGAGTTGAACTATTTGTCATTTTTGTTCCTCATAAAGAAAACAGCTCACTTTCTGATGATCATTGACCGCGATAAGTTTCGGTTCCGCCTTTTCGCATTGGCCTTTTATGCAGGACTCGCAGCGCGGATAAAATGAACAGCCGCTGGGCCGGTTATAGGGATGGGGAATAGACCCGCTTATGGTCGGCAGTTTTACCCGCGGCTGGGAGTCTATACTTGGAATCGACTGCAAAAGCGCCCGCGTATAGGGATGCTGGGGACTGTGAAAAATATCGTCCACCGGGCCCTGCTCGACAACGCGGCCCAGATACATAACAACAACGTCATCTGCCATCTCCGCGACAACGCCCAGGTTGTGGGTTATCAGCATAATCGCCATGCCGTTCTCGTTTTGCAGTTTCCTCAGAAGGTCCAGAATCTGCGCCTGGGTTGTTACGTCAAGGGCTGTTGTCGGTTCGTCCGCGATAAGAAGGCGCGGCTTGCACGAGAGGGCAACGGAAATCATCGCCCGCTGGCGAAGGCCCCCCGAAAGCTCAAACGAGTATTCATCGATGCGCCGTTCCGGTTTTGGAATGCCTACGCTGCGCAGGGCTTCTATGCCGATTTTCCTCGCCTCTTTTTTGTTCACGGGCAGATGCAGCATAATGGCTTCGGTTATCTGGTCGCCTATGGTATGCACGGGGCTGAAAGAAGTCATAGGCTCCTGAAATACCAGGCCGATGTCTCCCCCGCGGACGGCGCGCATTTCACTGCCGTTTGGCGGAAGCTGGACAAGGTTCCTGACGCTTCCGTCGGCCTTATGCAGAAAAATTTCACCGTTTACGATGCGGCCTGGTTTTTCCACAAGGCGCAGAATCGACTGTGTCGTAACGCTTTTCCCGCAGCCCGATTCCCCTACGATGCCCAGAGTTTTTCCCGCCCGCACATCGAAGCTGGCGCCGTCCACCGCCTTGACAGTACCTTCATCCTGAAAAAAATATGTTTTTAAATCGCGGACAGATAAAATCGTGTCCGCGGCGCTGTTTATATCGCTCATCCAAAGTTTCTCCTAACCGTAGGGATCGGCCGCGTCGCGGATTCCGTCTCCCATAAAATTGAAAGCCAGAACCGCAATAATAATCGGAATCGAAGGGATAAGAAGCCAGGGAGAAATAACCAGGGCCTGAATGTTCTGCGCGTCCTGGAGAAGAACCCCCCAGCTTATTGCCGGCGGCCGCAGCCCCAGCCCCAGAAAGCTCAGGGATGTTTCCGAGATAATCATGGCAGGAATCGCCAGGGTAGTCGCCGCGATAATGTGACTGACAAACGAAGGCACCATGTGGCGGAAGATGATCCTCGGCTTACTGCAACCCAGAATTTCCGCCGCCATAATAAAGTCTTCCTGCCGCAGTGATATAAAACGCCCCCGGACAACCCGCGCAAGTTCCGTCCAGCCGATAAGGCTGATGATAACGGTAATCGCGAAGTATATCTGGTTCACGCTCCAGGAACTCGGCAGGGCCGCCGCAAGCCCCATCCACAGGGGTATAGTCGGAATGGAACGCAATATTTCGATAATCCTCTGCACAATCGCGTCCATGATACCGCCGAAGTAACCGGAGAATCCGCCAAGGGTAATACCAAGAAGAAGGCTCATAGCAACACTTACAAGGCCGATTGTCATAGACGTGCGCGTCCCATACATAAGGCGCGACCAGATGTCCCTGCCCTGCATATCCGTACCGAAAAGGAAAAGGGTTTCCGCGGGACGCGCGTTCTTTACACCCAGAAAATGAATATCCATCGGAATAAACCCAAGGAACTTATAAGGGAATCCGTGACTGAAAAATTCCACAGGAACCTTGACCTTTATATCCGGTACATAAACGCGCTTAAAAGTGATAGGGTCGCGCCGCCCGATCTGGGGATGCACATAAGGACGGAAACCGCCCTCATCAAACCAGTGGATAGGCTGGGGCGCCATTAAGGACCTCTGCGCCTCGGACTCCTCCGGATCGACATACGCAAGGAAGTCCGCACCAAATGAAACCAAATAAAAAAGAACAAGGACAATGGTTCCTATCATCGCGAGCTTGTGCTTGCGGAACCTCCACCACATAAGCTGCCACTGGGTAGCCACAGCGATTTTTTCGGAATCGTCTTTCTTCGGATTCCCAGCAGGAACCGCTTCCACGGGCCGCGGAGTTTTCTCTTCAATATCCGCCATTAATTCATCCGCCATTAGTTCCTCCCCAGCCGGATACGGGGATCGACCCACATCAAAAGCAAATCGGAAATAAAAGTACCGATAACAGTCATAACACCCAGAAGAAGCACAATGGTCCCCGCGAGAAACATATCCTGAGCAACCAGAGCCTTCAAAAGAAGCGGCCCCACTGTCGGAAGACTTAAAACCAGGGACACAATAAGACTTCCCGACACCACATAAGGCAAAAGATAGCCTATCGTACTGATAAAAGGATTCAGCGCGACCCGCACAGGATACTTCATGATGACTTTCCCCTCCGCAAGACCCCGCGCGCGAGCCGTCATAACATAGGGCTTACGCAGCTCGTCAAGAAGATTCGAACGCATAATGCGAATCATCTGGGCCGTCCCGGAAATACCCAGCACAATAGCGGGAACCGGCAGATGTTTAATAAGATCCCACACCTTCGCGAGGCTCCACGATGCCTCCATATAATCCGCGGAAAAAAGCCCGCCCACACTGGCGCCAAAATGCGCAAAGCCCACATACATGACAATAAGCGCCAGCATAAAACCAGGTATCGCCAGCCCCAAAAATCCGATAAACGTAAAAACGTAATCGGCAATCGAATAGCGTTTAACAGCGGAATAAATACCAATAGGCAAAGCCAATACCCAGGTAAAAACAATCGCCGCAACGGAAATAATAATCGTAAGCCACAGGCGGTCGCCAATAACATCAGCCACCGGACGCCCCCACTCCATTGCCATACCGAAATTTCCCTGAAGAATAAGACCAAACCACTTCAAATACTGGATGTAAATAGGCTTATCAAGACCAAGCTGCAAACGTAAAGCCTCCGCCTCCCCCTCGGAAACAGCGCTGCCGGAAGCGGACATCGAAGCAATATATGACGTAACATAATCCCCCGGCGGCAGTTGAATAATGGTATACGCCAGTATTGAAATAGCCAGCACTGTCAGAATCGCCATAAAAAAACGCCGAATTATATACGAAACCATACGGCCTCCGTAGCGTTAAAAATTTATAACAATCTTTTCATAATCGTAACACAAATGTCCGCGGAATGCAATTTTTTTATTTTAGAACCTGTCCAAAAAACCATTTGTAATTTGGGCGCATTTTTTTGCCCGCGCGCGCGGGCAAAAAAACCGGGCTTTCCGCTGCAATTCCTCGGATTTGCTAATGCAAATCCTGCGGGATTTCCGCTACAATCCCTTGCGCAGCGGCAGCCCAGAAGAAGGCCCCTGAATTGCCACAGACAATTCAGGGGCGGCTAATTGCCAGCGGCAATTAGCCGCGCGTAACCCGGCGGAGGCAATTTTGGACAAAATTGTGTGGTTTGCCACCAAGCGCGAAGCGGAGTGCACGTCTTTATCCCCACCGGCTGCCGCCGCCCAGCGGCTAACTTATGCCGTAAAAGCAGAAGTGTGGAATTGTGTATGCTTCACATGCATCCGATTTTTTTCGCTTCGTTCAATCTGATTCTATAATAGTGATGATAAATACTGTTACCCTGACTTCCCTTTTGATAGTACCTGGTAACTTTTAAAATTTTACCACGAGCCCTGCGAAGTCAAAAAAGAAAAAAGCTGTTCGGAAACGCGAAGTTACGAACAGCTCTATATTTCCCCTTACTTGAAATAGAAAGTCGCTGGCTGGGAACTGAACGGCGTGCGCACATGCTGGGCGTTCAGTTGCCGCTCAGGAATATTACCCATATTGTTTTTAACAAGCCGCACGCCCATCCATGCCGGGGACTGTCCGACTGTTCCAATGCTCCAGCTCTGTTCAATGACGATCTTCCAGAGTTCCTTGGTGATCGCGATCTGTTCGGCTTCGCCAGCGGCGTATGCTTTGCGGAGAAGATCGAAAGCCTCCAGCATTTCCGCCTCTTCCGGTTTTGTTCCCGCGGCGCCGTTGGAGGCGTACCACCTCGCGTAGGCGTAGCCCATGTGGGCTTCCGCGGTATCAACCGGCAAGGCGTACCGCGGGTAGAGCAGAAGCATTTCCGAACCATCCGCCGTCCAGGTTATAAGCTGGTTTTCGTTATTCGCGCTGCGGGTAAAAGCGAAGTTGCGTTCCAGTTCCTTCACATCGACATCGACGCCGATCCTTCTCCACTGCTGTTTTATCATTTCGCCAATTTTGGTGAACTCAACAAACTGGCCGCCAACAGTGATCATCTCAAACTTCAGCCGGCCTTTCCCGTCGGCCCTCATGCGAAAACCTTCCGCGTCTTTTTTGGTAAGTCCAAGACCCTCAAGGAGCCTGTTCGCCTGATCAGGGTCATAGGTTGCCCATTTTTTGTTGTATTCCACGCCCGGCGAATAGAGCGTATCCGGGGCAGGGGCAATGGTACCGGCAACGCCAACGCCCAGCCAGATGGCTTCGTTTAACTGATCGCGGTCTATGCCCAGAGCCAAAGCGTGACGGAAATCCTTGTTTCGGAGCCACTTCATGATTTCCGGGTCACCCACATACGAAGTGCCCACATGAATGGCGCAGTCCGCCCCATTGGAAGCCGGGTCAAGGTGAACGGTGTAGTTGCCCTTTGCCTGATTTTCGAGGAACACAGGCAGCTTCGCCAGATGTATGTGCCGCTCCTGAATATCATACTCACCGGCAATGGCCCGCAGGTTCGCCACTTCGGCGTTTTCCGCCAGAGTCATCGTTATCCTGTCGATGTAGGGAAGCTGATTCCCCGCCGTATCAACGCCCCAGAAATAGGGATTGCGTTCCAGCGCCCAAGTAGAGGTGTTGATGGGGCTTACGGTCTTCCATGGAGTCAGAACCGGCAAGTCGGGATTTAAAGCCCAACTGTATTTCATTCTGAGCCAGGACACCCAGCCGTCGTAGCCTTCGGCTTTTGCCCTGGCGTTTACCGCGCCTTCTGAAGAATACTTGGGGAGGAACTGTTTTAGATAATGCATGGGAGCGACGCAGCCGCCCCAACTCTGGAACCCCCCGCGGGTAGAGAACCCTGCGCCCACGGCGGTGCTTCCCGCGAGCTGGTACACGAAGAAAGCGTAGGGTTCGGGGAATTCAAAAGCCACGGTGAAGTTGTCTATCTTCCGCATTATTCCGGGTTTTCCGTTAATCTGGAATTCAAAAAACGGAGTCGGAACAATCTGTTTATTCATGTAGATATCGTTGTACCAAAACATAAAATCGTCTGCCGTCAGGGGCGTGCCGTCTGACCACTTTACGCCCTTGCGCAGATAGATGGTTGTTGTTTTGCCGTCCGCCGAAAGCTTCCAGTCCCGGGCGAGCGAGGGCATAACTTTTGTTCCGGTATAATCAAAGGTAAGAATCTGATCGCTGTTGACGATACGGTTTCCGTTTTCATGGTCAGCCGGGCCGGTAAAGGCGCGGCGCCAGTTCCCGCCGTATTTGCCGGTTTCATGCACAGGCTTGATAACCAGAAGTTCCGTCCGCTCGGGGAGCCGGTTGGAAACTTCCGGCAATTTTCCCGCCTTGACCAGCTCCGCCAGTTGTGGCGCTTCCTGAAAAGATGTGGGGAATTGGGACACGTCTGTGATAAATTCCGGCCCTTCAAGTTTTCCTATCAAAGATGAACCAATCTGGGCCGAACCGGAACCCGTGGTTGTCTGCGGGGCGGGGGGAGCAGTTTTCTCGCTTCCTCCCCCCGCATAAACAAACCCTGCCAAACACGTACACACAATAAACACTGCCGCTTTCCTTACCATAAATAAGCCTCCTTCAAATACAGCAATCTGGTACACATGAACCTGCGAAAATCTTTTCGCCCAGTCTTTAAATTATTAGTAAAATAAGTATATCATAACTAATAATTTAGTAGCTTATTATAACCCGTCAATTGAAATTCTGTCAAGAAAAATCGGCGGTTTATTTACCGCTGGTATACCGGAGAAAGGAGACGGCTGTAGAAAAAGGAGAAAACCACTCCGCCGCAGGCGGGCCGGGGACTTGGAGCGGAAAACCTGGTTTTTTGCGGTTTAGGAATTTGCGCCGCAAATTCCTAAACCGCAAAAAATGCGCCAAAAAAAATCCTATACGTTTATCCTGGGGGAATTTTTGCACACTGCCCTGTTGGGAACGTAGGAACCGGGAGATTTCAGGGCGTATGGGTTTTCCTGCCCGGCGCGGCGGCGGAGGAGCGGACAATAAGCTGGGGCTGGTATTCTATTTTTTTTATCCTGCTGAACTGTTTCAGTCCCGCCCGGTTTTTTACGATATAGTCCACAGCCAACAACGCACGCGAGTCCAGGTGGTGGTCAATAGTTGTAAGCTGGGGAACCGACATCTGCGAGGGGAAAATATTGTCAAA
>JAISAF010000213.1 GCA_031266855.1 Spirochaetales bacterium | reverse complement strand
TGCAATGTTTTTGCATTTCCGAAAACCGGGGTACTATACTTACCGGTATATACGGGGCAAAGTATAAGGAGGATTCACATGAAAAAACATTTAGGAGCGCCTGTGCTTTTCATGGTTGTGGCGGTTCTGCTGGGCGCTTCCATTCCCGCGGTGGCGGGCGGACAGGCGGATGGCGGCGGGGCACAGGGAAAGATCGTTATTACGATGGCTAGTCCCAGTAATCCAGAGGACAACTGTGTCAAGGCGTTTTTCTTTTTCAAGGAGGCGGCGGAGAAACGCAGTAATGGCAGGCTTGTTGTTGATGTAAAGCATTCCGGTCAGTTGGGATCGCACCGGGACTATATGGAACAGATGCGGATGGGCAGCCTTCAGGCGGCGGAGATCAATGTCGCTGTTCTTTCGGGTTTTGATCCAAAGTTCATGGCGTTTGACCTGCCGTATATTTCCAAGGGCGTTGCCCACTTGCAGGGGGTTCTGGAGGGCGGCATGGCGAAAATCTTTGCCGATTCGCTTGAGGCGCGGACAGGGGTTAAAATTATTGGCTGGATGATTCGCAGTCCCCGGAATATGTATATCTCTACGCACCCGGTAGTTACCGCGGCGGATTTCGCGGGAATGAAGGTTCGTATTATGGAAAGTCCTGTTATGACCAGGACCTTTATTCTTCTGGACGCGGTTCCGGTTCCTCTTTCCGCAAATGAACGCTATATGGCTTTGCAGACAAAGGTTGTGGATGCCGCGGAAAATTCCACTGCCCTGGTTGTTAGTCAAAAGGAATATGAGGTTACAAAATACCTCTCCCGGACGGAGCATTTTATGTCTCCTAATATTATTGCCTGTGCTTCCAAATTTTTTAATTCCCTTCCCGGTGATCTTCAGCAAATCCTGCTCGAAACCGGAACCGACACGGGCCGCTTCGCCACCAGGCTCGATAGCGAAAGTGAAGGCGCCGCTTTGCGGGAACTTACGCGGCTTGGCATGACTGTGAATGACTGCCCGGATAAGTCTTCGTTTATCCGAAAAGTAACGCCCATCTATGCGGAATACCGCGACCAGATAGGCGGTTCGATTATCGACGCTTTTACAAAATAGGGCGCTGCCTTACAGGTCACTGTGGTCACTGTCCTTTTCAAAAGAGGCCGCCCGCGCGTTTTTGGGCGGCTTTTTTAGGCTTTTTTATGAAAAATGCTTTTTACGGGAGGCGTTCCGTATGGCGAAACTCGTTTATATTCTGTATGACAAAATTGTGGCTACGCTTGTCTGGATAATCGGCGCTGTTATGATGACGTGCATCCTTTTGCAGATTTTTACCCGGACTTTTTTCAGTGTCCCCTTTCCCTGGACTGATGAGCTTGCCCGCTTTACCTTTCTCTGGTTCTGTTTTATTGGAAGCGTCCTGACGCTGCGGAACAAACTGCATCTTGGCATTGATTACTTTGAAGGCAAACTGCCGCCCAGGGCAAAATTCGTCAATCGTATTTTTGTTTATTCCCTGATTATTCTTTTCGGCCTTTTTGTAGGCATTCTGGGTTCGCAGCTTCTTGAAGTTGTAGATATTCAGTTGTCTCCGGTTATGCGGATTCCCATGCTGTGGATTTATATGGTACTTCCCCTGACGGGTTTTCTCTATGTTATTCTGGGACTACACCAGCTTATAAACCATTTGACAGGCAGGGATGATCCAGGGCTTTCCCCGGCTGATGTTCCGGCGGAAGTAATGGAAAAAGGCGCCGAAGCGCTGAGGGGAGGTTCGCAATGATAGCTCTGGTCGTTTTTGGAATTATGATCGGCCTTATGATTTTCAATGTCCCCATCGCGATATGCACGGGTCTTGCCGCCATAGGAGGCGTTGCCGCCGCGTTGAATCTTCCCCTTATGATTATGGTTCAAAGAATGTTTACCGGGCTGGATACTTTTACTCTTATCGCGGTTCCCCTGTTTATCCTCACAGGCCGCTTTATGGCCCTGGGAGGCATTACAAAGGATTTGATTAATGTATCAAAGGTTCTCGTCGGCTATATGAAAGGCGGCCTTGCCTATATCAACATCGTGGCGAGCATGCTTTTTGCCGGCATCACAGGTTCGGCGGCTTCGGACACATCTTCCATCGGCGCGATTCTGATTCCCGCGATGGTAGACAAGGGCTACGACACGGATTTTTCCGTAGCCGTTACCGCCACATCGTCCACCATCGGCATCATGATACCGCCCAGCATTCCTATGGTTGTGTACGGAGTCGCCGCCAACGCCTCCATCGGAAAACTCTTTTTAGGCGGCGTTGTTCCAGGGGTTCTCGTCGGGCTGGTGCTTATCGCCGTCTCCGCTATTATCACAAAAAAACGGAACTACCCCCGCGACGAAAAAGTCAGCGCAAAGGAAGCCGCGCTTATTCTCCTCAAAGGAATTCCCGCTATGCTAACCATCGTCATAATTCTCGGCGGTATCGTGGCCGGCCTGTTTACCCCAACCGAAGCCGCGGGAGTCTCGGCCTTCTATTCCCTGCTCCTGGGTATTTTTTACTACAAGGAAATCCGGCTGCATCACATCCCCAAAATTATTATAGAAGTAGCGCTCACTACAGGACAGGTAACGCTGATGATAGCCACCGCCTCCTCCCTGGCCTGGCTGTTTGCCCAGCAAAACGTTCCCGCCGCCATAGGCGCTTTCCTCACAGGAATCACCAGCAACAAATTCATCCTGCTGCTTCTCATCAACCTCTGGCTCCTCTTTGTAGGAACATGGCTCGACCTTTCCCCCGCAGTCATCATCTTTACCCCCATTCTGCTCCCCATAGCCGCCACCTGCGGAATGGACCCGGTTCACTTCGGCGTCATTATGGTCGTCAATCTGGGAATCGGCCTTTTTACACCGCCAGTAGGAGTCTGCCTCTTCGTCGCCTGCGGAATCGCAAAATGCTCCATTACCAGCGTCGTAAAAGCGTTCATCCCCTTCTTCCTGGCAATGGTAGCGGTACTCTTCCTTATCACATATATAGACCCCCTGGTCATGTGGCTGCCAGGACTCATGATGTAAAACCTGTGGGCGCCTTTTTTTGGGCGCGCCGCGCCCAAAAAAACCGGGCTTTCCGCTCCAAGTCCTCGGATTTGCCAATGCAAATCCTGTGGGCTTTCCACTCCAATCCCTGGCGCACGAGTGGCAACTCAAAACCAGTTCCCGGAATTGCCACGGCAATTCCGGGGCAGCTAATTGCCTTTGGCAATTAGCTGCGTATAACCCGGCGGTCGCAATTTTGCTGGGGCAAAATTGCGTGGTCTGCCACCAGGCACAGCGCGTTACGCGCTGTGCACGTCTTTATCACCAACCGGCTGCCACCACCACGCTTTCAGCTACCTGTTACGCTTGCAGGTCTGCCACCAGGCATGTAGCGAAGCGGCTTTTCGCGCTTCGCTTACCGTCAGCCCATGCACCAGCCTCAAACCGTGCATATAACCAGTGAAGATTTTTAACCGCAAAGGCGAAGACTGGCAAGGGCGAAGACTGGCAAAGGCGAAGAAGCAAAGAAAGGAGGCAAAAAAAGACCTGGAGAAAACCTTATTAGACTTTTTCGACTTCGTGGTAAAATTTTTGATTTTTTATGCACTCGAAGACGGGCGCTTTCCTATAAGAAATTTATTACCGCGGGCGTTCATCGCGCCCTGTGGAATACGCCCGCCCCGCGGAAGCCCGTGTCCTTCGTTGACAAATACAAAAATGCCAGGCATATTTATAGTATTGAGGAGTACAGTATGGGAAATGAAATTATTTTAACGAAACGGAACTTTGAAGATGAAGTTATTAAATCCGGTGTCCCGGTTCTGGTTGATTTCTGGGCACAGTGGTGTATGCCCTGTAGAATGATTGCCCCGGCCCTTGAGGAATTGAGTACAGACCTGGCCGGCAGGCTGAAAGTAGGCAAGGTGAATGTTGATGAAGAGGCGGATCTTGCTGTTCAGTATGGCATCGAAAGTATTCCCGCGGTTTTTCTTTTCAGGAACGGGGAAATTGTCGAAAAACAG
>JAISAF010000172.1 GCA_031266855.1 Spirochaetales bacterium | reverse complement strand
TGCTGCGAGTGCCGGGGCCGGGAGGATTCCCTGTCCGCGGCGGCCTGCCCTATTTCGCGGACATTGCGTTCGTACACGGTTTTCTGATACGCGGCGGAGCGGTACGTGGATGACAGAAGCAGGTCGGCCCCATCGGCTTTCGCGGCCTCGTTCATGGCAAGAAGATCCCGCATAACCACAGCGCGCATTTGAAGATTATCCCGCGACAGGCGCAGGGCAGGATAATCCTTCAAATTAACAAGGTCGGAAGGCTCCCAGCCTTCGGGCAGAGGATGGTTTTTATCCACCAGTACCAAAAGCCCGTCGGGATTCCGGGAAAGTCCCTCCTGCCGCGAAAGGACTTGTGCCATAAAACCGAGAAAGCTTTCAGGCTGGGCATGTATCGCCTCGCGGGAGGCGGCGGGCAGGTCTGAGGTAAGGACGGCCAGGCCGCGGGGCCTGATATTGAACGCGGGATGGATGATTTCCTCCTCCTGATCTGATGAACGCGGGGCCGCTGCCGGATTGCGCGCGGAAGTCTGGGACGCGGCGGTCTTATCGTCCGCGCAGCCGCTAAGGGCAGCCCAGCTAAACAGGAACACAAGAACGGCTGGAAATACCAGCGGGACGGAACCCCTTGAAAAGCCCCGAAGAAAGAATCCGCTTTTTCTTCTATGCGGATTTTCCGCCCCTACCGCGTTATACGCTTTTCCCTGAATCCAGGTCTGTAACCCGTGTCCGGTTTTCATACGCCGTCCGGTCACAGCAATTTTCAATTTCAAAAAAGTATCCTCCAAAATCAGGAAAAACCTCCAAATTGTAAACAATTTGAAGGTTTTTACCACCAGTAAGCCCTTAAAAAAGCAATCTGTATTAGTCTCATGCGTCTATAGCGGTTGCCAGTGGTGTTTACTATGAGTCTAAACTGAGAATTGCTACATCCATCATAGCGGAAAAGACTTTTTTCCGCTACGCTTGCGCACATGGATATGGATATATGTTTTGTTCTTGTCGCGCCGGCTGTACCGGAAAACGTAGGCGCCGCGGCGCGGGCTTTGAAGACTATGGGTTTTTCCCGCCTGCGCCTTGTACGCGGCGTTTCCCTCCAGGAAAAAAGCGCTTTGTGGATGGCCCATGGAGCGCGGGATATTCTGGACGCGGCACAGACATTTGACAGCCTGGAAGAAGCTCTGGCGGACAGGGATTTCTCCATTGCCACTACCGCGCGGCGGCGGGGAATGAAACACGAATACTACCCGCCACGGGATCTGCCTTCCCTGCTGCGGGAAAAGTCCACCGGGAATCTGCGCGCCGCCGTGGTTTTCGGCTGTGAGGAAAGCGGACTCTCAAACAGGGATATACTGCTGTGCGACTGTGTTTCATCGGTTCCCCTGGCCGCGGCCTATCCCTCTCTGAATCTGGCCCAGGCCCTCATGATTTACGCGTATGAACTTTCGCCCCTCGCGGGCATCCTGGCGGCTCCGGACGCTCACTCCGGGTCCCCCCACGAAACCCGGCGGACTGAAACCGGACCCCGGAATCAGGACACGCCTTCGTTTCAGGCTTTGAAAAAAAGAGCGGCGAATCTTCTCGCGCGCATGGAACCTGCCGGAGACCTGGTAAGCCGCCGCGTTCTGGAACGCCTTGGAGCTCTGCGGCAGGAGGACATCAGCCTGGCGCATTCGCTGTGCGCGAAAATTGAAAAACGGCTTGAATGACCGAAGTCAAACCGGAAGAATTCCTGATAATTTCCTGTAACCGCATTACGCATAACACCAATAAAAAAATTGCCGCCGTCCCAAAACCGCCTAAGGTCCCTTCGCGCCAGGATAAACGCACTATGGAATGTTTCGGGCGCATTTTTTTGCTCCGCAAAAAAACCGGGCTTTCCGCTCCAAGTCCTCGGATTTGCCCAGGATGCAAGGGCGAGCAGCGATTTTGCGAAAGCAAAATCGCGACCAGCCAATGCAAATCCTGTGGGCTTTCCGCTACAATCCCCTTGCGCACGCACCAGCGGCAGCGCATCCTCGTGAATGCCGAATAACCATTTCGCATAACGCTACCCCCGCGCCCGCGCGGAAACCGCGCGGGCCTTTTACGCGGCGGCTTTGCAAGGCTGGAGCCTTGCTTCTACTACGGCGCAGTCTGGAGACTACGCCAAGCGGGCGGTTGAATAAAATACACCTTCAATAAAAAAGACGGTTTGTCAGGCCGCCTTTTCAAAAATAATGAACCGGACTTTTAGTCCCCTTCCCCATCTTCAAATTCCCTAAAATCATTATAAGAGAGCGTGGTACGGGCGGAATTTATTTTTATCTTTTCTTTTGAAAAAAACCAGGGAAACCCATGATCGTGTTCGTCATACTGTGCTATAAAAATATAATAAGTTCCTGTTCCCGTCCATGCCGTTCCAGTTGGGTTTAGCTTCGCATCAGCAATAGTAAACAGGGCTGCCTCCGCGTATCCCGCATCTACGGCTGAAAGTTCTTCGAAATCAGATACCGCAATAGCGGCTGCTGCTTTTCTGGTAGCCGTTATACCATACTTCACTTTTGAGGTTCCAGACCCATCCATATCATAAAAATCTGTAACCTTTATACTCTTTGGCACTCCGTCATCACCAAAATCATTACCGTCGTCATCGTCACTGGAACTGCATCCCCAGAAAGCGCATAACGCTATCAATGCCGCGATAAAGGCAAAAACTATCGTATAATTCTTTTTCATGTAACATACTCCTTTTTAAAAAGCTCCGCCCCGGCCTGCCAACGGCATTCCTGTTTTATTGAGACGGAGCGTAATTTTTTTACGGAAAAGCAAATGAAAAAGAAACGTTTACGGGCCGTTTACAAAACGGCGCGTACAGTACAGGGGAAAGCGTAAACGCTTAGGAGAATATAATCGCGCGGGAAAAGAATTTTTGAAAAGGAAAGATTTATTTTTTTTGTTTTTATTTATATGCGCGCGCGCGTTTGTAAACTGAGGCTTCC
>JAISAF010000065.1 GCA_031266855.1 Spirochaetales bacterium | reverse complement strand
GGTCGCCTGCTCCACGGCGCGCAGTACACGCTCGGCTTCCTTAACAACTTCCTGACCCACGCCGTCTCCCGGCAGCAGGGCAATGTTATATTTTTTCATATATATTACTCCTTCCGTTTCCTTATGCACTGTAAATGCGGCTGAAGCGGCCCGGAAACCTTTCAGTTTCCGGGCCGCTTCCGATATACAAATATTTTTATTCCGGCACTCTATGCGTTTTTTTCGGTAAAGCCATAACTTTCATAATTCCGGCAGATGTACCGCCATCCACCGCGAGTGTCTGGCCTACCATGTGGTCTGTTCCCGGCGTTAGAAGCGCGACAACAGGGGCGACTAAAAGCGGCGGCTCCCCGGCTTTGCCGCGGGGAATATCCGCGACGCGCTGCCTGAATATTTCCGGGTTTGCTTCAATTTCCTTTCTGTTGATATCGGTCACGAACAGGCCGGGAGAAATAGAGTTTACCTTAACACCTTTGCGTATCCATTCGGTAGCAAGCGCACGGGTAAAACCGTCTACCGCGGCTTTACTGGCAGCGTATGCGGTATAGCCGGGTTTCCCGACCCTGGTACTTTGTGAGGAAATATTTACAATACTGCCGCATCCGGCTGCCAGCATATATTTTCCGGCCAGTTTACAGCTAATGACTGTACCCAGCAGATTTACATCAATGATCCGGGTGAAATCCTTCATTTCGAAATTCTCAAGGTCCTCAATCTGGCAGATGCCGGCGCTGTTTACCAGCCCGTCAATCCTGCCGAAACTTTTGTAAACCGCCGCGAAGGCTTCCTCCATTGCTTTTTCATCAGTAATATCCAGATGAAAACCAAGACAGGAAGGATTCTTTTCCCGCAGAGCAGCCAAAACCCTGTCGCATTTTTCCTTTGTTCTGCCGATTATTGCCACCTGCGCGCCCAAATCAGTAAGAGCGGAGGCAATTTCCGCACCCAGCCCGGACGAACCTCCGGTGACAATAACAGCGCGGCCTTTTACGCCGAATAAATCTTCCAGATGATATGTCATTTTCAGAATTTCAGATTCTCCTTTTTTATGATCATTCCGGTGCGTCTATTATATCGACAGCACTTTGAACTTTATTTTTTTTGAACCGATCCCTTAGCATTGGAAGAACGATAACCAGTACCGCTAGAACAAGAAAAAGCAAAACGATGGGCCGCGACATAAAATTGACAAAACTTCTTCTGCACAATACAATAGTCGCCGCCAGATAGTATTCAATCATATCTCCTAATAGAATTGCTACGAGCATAGGCGCCAGGGGAATTTTACATATTCCATACACAACGCCAAGTACGGACAAAATACAAATCATTCCGACATCAAAGACCCGCAGCCCAACGGCATACGAACCGACGATAGCCAGAATCCAGACAGACATGAAAAGCAGTTCAGTAGGAACCTGAACCAGTTTGACGCAATAACGGACAAGCGGGAGATTGATTACCAGTAGCATGACGTTTCCTATAAAAAAACTCGCCAGCAAAGCCCACAGGATATCAGGATGATTCTGGAAGAGCAGCGGTCCCGGCTGTATGCCCAGAATCATAAAAGCGGTCAGCATAATTGCCGCCGAACTGGATCCGGGAACACCAAGCGTTAAAAGAGGCATCAACGCGCCCATGGCACAGGAGTTATTGGCCGATTCAGGAGCTGCGACACCACGAATCTCGCCCTTGCCCCATTCCGCATTGTCTTCGCCGATAATCTTTTTTTCCAGGGAATAGCACAGGGGAGTGGCCGTGGCGGCCCCTACGCCTGGCAAAACCCCGATGAAGAAACCTACAAGAGTGCAGCGGATGTGGGTCGGGATAATAAGTTTCCAATCCTTTAGCGATATACCAACGCGTCCGACAACTTCCATTGCGTGAATTCTTTGCAAACCGTTATGCTTCGCGTTTGATACATTTCGCATAACTTCAGCCATCGCGAATACGCCAATAGCGAGAATGATGAAACTTATACCTTCATACAGGGCCAGACTGCCGAATGTCATACGTGGCGCGCCAAATGATACGTCAAGCCCAATAGTACCAAGAGCCAGACCCGTACAAATCGCGACTATCGACTTCGCCTGGGAGGATTTTTCCGCCATCCCGGTAATACAGGCCATTGCGAAAATCATCAACGCGAGATATTCGGGGGCGGCAAATGATATTATCATCTGTACCAGCGGACCAGCTAGCAAAACTACTAAAATAGAACCAGCCATTCCGCCCGTAAAAGAACTTATGGCCGCTGTTCCCAATGCCCTTCCCGCCTGGCCTTTTTTTGCCATGGGGTAGCCGTCTACCGTCGTCATAACCGCGGATTCAGTACCAGGCGCATTAATCAAAATTGAAGAAATAGCGCCGCCGAATTGCGAGCCATAATATATACCGCAGAACGCAACAAGCGCAGGTATAGGATCAAGAGAATATGTAAACGGCAAAAGCACCGCTATTGCAATAACCGAACCAAGCCCTGGCAGAATGCCGACAATTTGTCCAATAAGAACTCCGCCGAATGAATACAGCATATTTTCAGGCGTTAGCAAGACGGAAAACCCCATCAATAGATTTTTAATCGTTTCCATTATTCCTCCATTGCATGAATAATGCCATTAATATTTTGCCCCAAAAATATAGCCAATGGGCAACCGGACATCCAGAACTTTATTAAACAAAAGAAAAACAAATACAGGGAAAACAATCGCAAAGATTATATTGCGCATGCGGTTTTTCTGGTTTAAATAAAAAAGAATGACTATGGAAAGAAGCACTGAATCAAGAATAAACCCAAACAGCCTTAAAGTGGCAATATAAACGATGAAGGCGATATATGGAACCAGTGAAGCCTTTACCGGAAACGGAAAAGGCTTCTTTTCTACAACCGGAATCCCGATTCCCTTTGCCGCATCGGTATTTTCCTTCTCCGTGTTCAGCCGGTACTGGTAAATAGATTTGACAAGCAAATAAAAAGCTGTTCCTGTAAAGACTATCCCAATAAAATAAGGAAAAGTAGTCGGGTCCAGTCCCGCATTCCCTTGAAGAAACCGTCCGCTTGTATCAATTCCAACCAGCGTGAGGATAACATAGACAAGCGCGAACACCAGAAGGAAAACACTGACTTTTATTTCAAAAAGCAGATCCTGTCGTGATTTCATTTTCCCACCTCATAGAAAGAAAGGGATGGGCTATCCCGCTCCATCCCCTAAAAAAAATTACTTATTGTATAAGACCCGCGATCTTCAAGGCATTCTCGCATTTTTTCTCATAATCCATGATAAATTCCTGAAAACCATCGGTCATAAAACCCGATTCGTATAACATTCTCTCACACATATCTTTCCATTCTTTCGAGTCGGTAAGTTTTTTGAGAGTTTCCCGCCAGAATTCAAGAGCCTCTTTGGGCATTTCGCGGGGGCCCAGAAGACCGCGCCAGTTCTGCCAGACAAAGTCTACACCTTTTTCCTTGAAAGTCGGAACATCCTTGTACAGACCGCCCACCCTGTTATCCCCGGCAACCGCGATACACTTTACCTGCCCGGCCTGAATAGGACCAGACCATTCGGCAGTACCGGAGAAAGAAACATCAATATGTCCGCCAAGGAGGGCAGGCAATACTTCACCACTACCGTCATAATAAACGTAATTACATTTCCTGTAATCAACACCAAGCGTATTGCAAATCACTACCAGAGTCAGATAATCCTCACCAGGAGGAAGATTCCCGCCAAAATTAATGGACGCCGGATCGCTTTTCAGTTTTGCAAGAAATGTGTCAAGGCTGTCAATTTCCGTGTTCTTCGGGGAAACAACCACGGCCATGGTTTCAAGAACCAGACGCGCAACCCCGGTTAAATCGGTTTGCCGCAATTTTGTGTTATTACCTACTTCTATTGGAGTAATCGCACCGGAACCGGATTCCAGAATGTCATCACGCCCGGTCATGGTCTCATTGACCCGCTGGATACATACCAGGCCACCGCCGCCGGTCCAGTTCTGATGGGCAATGGGGCCAGGATAGGCTCCGGAAGTGTTTAGCGTCTGCATTACCATGCGGATAAAAGTATCCTGACCACCGCCAACGCCGCCCCCACAAACAAAGAGCATGTCTTTTGACGGCGCATAGGGGCCGCCGGATGAGCCGGAGCCTTCTTTGTCTCCACCGGCATACACCGATGACAAGCCGGCAATAATCGCAAGTACCAGCAAAAGTACAAAAAACTTCTGCTTATTCATTCTTCGCCTCCTTAATTTTTTATCCGGACAATTTCTATCCGGGAGATTTACTAAATGCCCTTAAAAGGAAATCGCAATGGGAAGTTTATTCCGAACAATCCTGCCGGCCTTAATAACCATTTTGACTTCCTGCATCTGTTCAATATTTTCCTGTACAGGGTTTTTTTCAACAACAATGAGGTTTGCTCTCATTCCCGGCTTGACGGCGCCTACCAGAGATTCCAGCCCTACCGCTTTTGCCGCTTCGGATGTTGCAGCCCGAAGTATCCCAATATTGGACATGCCGATTTCCCTCATGTGCAGCATTTCATTGAAACAGTTGATACCAGGCCACATATCCATTGCCCCGGAGTCTGACGCGAAAGCGAATTTTACCCCGGCCTTATACATTTTTTTGACACTTTCAAAATGTTCACGCCCTTTTTTGAGCAGCGCATCAATTGTTTTTTTGGGTTTAATTGCCTTGGCAGTGTCTGTACACTCATAGTATGGAGCGCAGAGCGTCGGATATACATATTGATTACGTTTCAGAATCATTTCGATTCCCTCATCATCAATACCCGTTCCATGCACAATACGGTCGCCGCCACCCTCTAAAAAATCTTTTATAGGAATAGCTCCACGGGCATGCCCGCTAACAAGGAGGCCCGCCGAATGAGCTTCTTCACAAGCGGCTTTTATCTCCGGTACTGTATACTCGCTACGCTCCGTATTCCTTCCAGGCATACGCATTGGCGCGCTCATCTTGATTTTTATATGATTGGCTCCCCACCACAGCATCTTGCGCACAGCTTCGCGTATCCCCCATTCACCATGAGCTTCATATCCAATGCCGGGAAGATGCCCCCTGCCGGCGGTTATCTGCAAGCCGCAAATATAATAATCAGGAGCGTCAAACAGACCTGTGTTGATACATTCCCGCAATGCCGCTTCCATAAAATTATTGCCGCCGCCATCAAAAACCGTTGTAAAACCCGCGTCCAGCATCCGGCGGCATGAATAAACGCCACGAAAACATACGTATGCATCGGTATTTTCCAGACGGTCGCCGCCAGGGGTTCTGTCATTCATACATTTATCCGGTTCCGGTATTTCGCATTGCAGTACATGCATGTGGCATTCAATGAGACCAGGCATAAGAACCCTTCCGCCCAGATCAATTACTTCGCAATTCTCATACGTGGTTTTATCCTGTTCGCGTACTTCCTTGATTTTATCTCCTTCCAGAAGTACAGAACAATTCTTTTTCAGGGTTTCCGATACACCGTCAAAAACATTTGAATTTTTTAATACGATCATATATCCTCTCCAGCCTATTTTATGAGTCCTGCTGTTTTCAATGCGTCTTCACACTGCTTTTCATAGGCGATCAGATAATCATGAAATCCGTCTACCATGAACCCCTGCTCATAGAGCATTTTGTCGCACATATCTTTCCATTCTTTCGATTCAGAAAGTTTTCTTGCGGCATCCTTCCAGTAATCAATTGCTTCCTGCGGCATCTCCCTGGGACCCAAAAGGCCGCGCCAGTTTTGCCACACAAAATCTACCCCCTTTTCCTTAAACGTCGGTGTATCCTTATACAATCCGCCCGCGCGTTCATTGGCAGCAACAGCGATAACTTTAACCTGTCCAGCTTCGACAGCAGAGGACCATTCAGCGATACCGGAAAAAGAGACATCAATATGCCCGCCCATGAGGGCTGGTAAAACTTCCCCGCTACCATCGAAAGTTACATAGTTACACTTCCTGTAATCTATGCCCAAGGCATTACAGATTGAAACCATCGCAAGGAAATCTTCAGAGGGCGGCAGCGTACCGCCGAAGTTAAGCGATCCCGGATCGGATTTCATAATTGAAAGGAATTTTTCCATAGTGTCAACTTTCGTATTCTTTACGCCAACAGCAATTGCCATTGTTTCTGTCATTAAACGGGCAATAGGCGTAAGCCCTGTTTGGCGGGATGGCGAATTGTTTGCGACTTCCACCGGCATAATGGAACCCGTGCCCGCCATAAGCATATTATCTCTGCCAACCATTGTCTCGTATATTGTTCTAACGCAGACCTGCCCGCCTCCGCCAGTAAAATTCTGGAATCCAATAGATTGTTCTACAATTCCGCTGGCATTAAAAACCTGTCCCATAGTTCGCATAAAAGTATCGACCCCGCCGCCAACACTCCCGCCGCATGCAAAACTCATATCGCTTGGAGGCTGCCAGGGGCCTTCTGAAGCCTCCCGGGTTCCTCCGCCAGAAACGGAAAACACACTAACAAACATAAATACTATCAAACCAAACAAGAACCCCTTCTTTTTCATTTTTTCCTCCATTTTTTCGCGATTAACCAGGTTACAATCCTGGCAGGGTTATAAATTTTTACCAACTGATTTACAGCTAAAATCAGCTATCACAATCATTTCGATTCCTGTTGTACAGAGTTGAAAAAATCACTGCCATAATTAATGCCTCCAGAAGGATATATTTGAGCTGTTAGGAAATCTCAAGTTCCTGACAGCGTCGATGTAAAAAATTATCCCGTCGTTTTTTTGTCCACGCACAGCATTTTATTCTTTTCACGCCAGCCTTCTCTTGATTTGACAGGCATATACATACTACATAGTATATTTGAATTTTGTCAATCATTTTGTTTAGAAATTTAGCCGTCGGTACAGAGGAGTATTATTAAGGAATGAAAAATCGCGGGAAAAGAGTCATGCGGCATCATCGTTTGACAAAGAAATTGGATTAAAATTTCAGATATAACCCTTTCCAGGTAAACCGCTGGATTTACCAATGTAAGCTGAGGGGTATGAAATCGATGGCTTCCCGCCGGGAGACAGTCATCCGGTAATGCCGGGATTTAGATACCGCTACAAAAAAGCAGCGGCGGATTCTGTGGAAAAAAGCGCCGGTTTGCCGTCGCGCATGGGCTGCCCGCTCATGCGTTTTGAATAGGCAAGCGAATTTGCTAACGCAAATTCGCTTGTTCGCCGCTGGTGCGCGCGCAAGGGATTGGAGGGATGCGAAGCAGCCACGCCGCAGGCGGGGCCGTAGCGATAGCGGAGTCCCGGAAAGCCCGGTTTTTTTGCCCGGCTGCGGGCAAAAAAATGCGCCCAAATTCCTGCGCGGCAGAATAAACCTGATAGTGATATTCTTTATTTAGAGTTTTTCAAAATTGTTGCTGAAAAATATTAGCTCTCCAGCCTTTCCAGCCACGCCTCTACCGCGGCGTCCGAGGGCATGCGCCAGTCGCCTCGGGGAGAGAGGCTTACTGTTCCTACTTTGGGGCCATCGGGGATGCAGGACCTTTTGAACTGCTGGCTGAAAAAACGGCGAAGGAATACCCGCAGCCAGGCGCGGAGGTTTGCTTCGGTGTAGGGTTTTTCCTTTGAGGGCAGATCCCTGAAAGCCTCTTT
>JAISAF010000058.1 GCA_031266855.1 Spirochaetales bacterium | reverse complement strand
GGGCCTGCTTATTGTTCCAATGTCCAGCTTAACGAAAGAATATGTAACAACATAAATTCCTAAAACAGTAAACAGAACTCCGGCAATACGTTCCGATTTTGTCATCCAGACCCTCCTTTTTCAAAAACTCACGTGGAGTACTTTAACTCCCTTACCGAACAGTTGCAAATTGAAGTATTTAAAACTATAACATTCCCTTTCCCAAATGTCCACGAAAATATGATATGAAAATATGGGCGCGTTTTTTTACCTCCGCACGCGGAGGTAAAAAAACCGGGCTTTCCGCTGCAAGTCCTCGGAAAGCGCCCATGCGCTTTCCTGTGGGCTTTCCGCTACAATGCGCCCGAAGACGGTCGCTTTCCGATAGGTATGGATTGTAGTGGGCGCTATCGCGCCCCCGGAATCCCTCGCGCCGCGCAGCGAGCGAATTTGCATTCGCAAATTCGCAGGCCAGCCCCTTGCGCGGCATGAAGAAAAAAAACCACCGCTAAGTCGAAAAAGTTAAATAAAGAAAGCAAAAAACCTAAAAAACAAAAATTCCTTCGACTTCTCCGGCTTCGCGGTTAAAAAATTCCGCGGGGCGAAGGTTAGTCCAAACCCCTGTTACTCAGCATGAAACCCCGCAAGCGAAGAGACCCTGTTTGCCGTTGCCTGTAAAGCCGGTATGGTATTTTCCATATCCTGTACTGACATATTATTTTCAAAAGAAGACAAACTGATAGCGGCGATAATTTTTCCTGTAGCATTACAGACAGGCGCCGCGTTACAGTTGTCTTTTAAAATATGCTCCTCCCTGTCCCGCGCGAGATGATCCGTCCTTACCCGGACAAGTTCTTCTTTCAATTTTTGCGGGTCAGTTATCGTATTTGTGGTAAAACTTTTCAGCCCTTTCTTTATAATGAGCGCGTCCAGTTCAGCCTCGGGAAGTTCGCATGTCAGAATTTTTCCCAGAGCCGTACAATGAAATGGAAATTTTTGCCCTGGAACAAAATCCGCACGGGGAATACTCTGGCTTTCTATCCGGTCAACAACAAGTATTTCCCCCGCGTAATAAACAGCCATGCTGACATTCGCGTGTGGATACTGATTTTTCAGTAATTCCATATACGGCATGGTAATTCTTCGTACATCAAGAGAAAGAAGCGCGCTGCGGGACAATTGCAATACTTTCAGTGAAAGCGCGTAATGGCCGGTCGTTTCTTCCTTTATCATAAAATTTGCGGAAACAAGTGTACACAGCAGACGGAACGCCATGTTGGCGTTTATTTTTAAGGACTTGCATACTTCCTGAACCGAAAGGGGGTGATCAATGGAACCCGCCAAATTAAGAATTTGAAGACTCCGCTGCACAACTTTGATATTATAAGTACCAGTATCATTGTTCATCCGAAAATGCCGCTCCTACCAGTAGGTGATCTGCCGGTAAGCGATCCTGCCGGGCACTTGATTGCGGTCATAAAATAATTCGTCCTTTGAAAATTATATTTAGTTTTGATTATTGTTGCATATATCTTCAGTTTTGTCAATGTTTATTTTATTTTTAATATCTATTTGACAATTTTTCTTAGTCGGGATAAAATAAAAATGATTTTGTGTGCGGTGTGGGAGTAAAATATGAACATTGGCTTTATAAGCGGCATTCCCGTCCGCGGCTCAAAGGGCGGGTTTTGTATGGAGGAAGTTCTAGAAAATTCCCGCTATATGATTTTTCGTCCTGATTTACGAGCCTGCTCAATATCTTGAAAACCTCTGGGTGCGGCAGCCGGCTGGTGATAAAGACGCGCACAGCGCGTTATGCGCTGTGCATGCTGGCGCAATTTTGCCTGTGTCCAAGTAAACGCACGCGTGGGCGTGTTTTTGACAATTGCAAGGCAGGAGCCTTGCTTTTAACACGGCGTAGTCTGGAGACTACGCCGAGCGGGTCGCGAATTTGCGTTGCAAATTCGCCCGCTGCGCGGCGCCAGGGATTGCAGCGGAAAGCCCGCAGGATTTGCGTGAGCAAATCCGAGGACTTGAAGCGGAAAGCCCGGTTTTTTTCGGTCGGGGAATTTGCAGAGCAAATTCCCCGACCGAAAAAAAGGCGCTCAAATTCTGAATTTTATATTGAGGGTTCCCTTGAAGCCGTTTGCGGAAGCGGTTCTATTCTGGAAGAGGAGGTCGCGGTGTCCATTGTAAAATGGTTAGATAAACATTTTGAACATGTTGTGCTGGGGGTGTTCCTTATTATTTTAACAGTATTTTCATTTTTGAACGTAACACTCAGGTATTTACTGGAAAGCGGAATTTCCTGGTCGGATGAAGTGTGCAAATTCTCTTTGGTGCTTTCGGGTTTTTTTAGTATTCCGGCATGGATACGTTACCGCACGGGAATCCGCGTGGACGCGTTTATTCAACTGCTGCCGAACAGGACGCGGAAAATTCTGGATTATGCTGTGCAAATAATTATGCTGCTTTTTTTTGGTTTTATGTTGAGCGGAACTTTTGTTATTACCCGGGGCGCGCATCAAATAAATCTGCTGAGTCCCGCCCTGAGGCTTCCGATGAAATACCTCTACGGGGTAGTGGCGTTCGCGTTTCTGTTGTCGATTCTGCGTCTGGTGCAGGTTGTGGCGCTTCAGGTAAAGACGGATTTGCGGAAAGCGGAGGATATGGGGGCAAAAGCATGAGCCTGACAATAGGTTTGTTTTTTGGAGTAATGGCGGTTTTGCTTGTAATCGGGCTGCCGGTCGCGGGGGTTTTCGGGTTCATGGGCCTGTTGCCCAATTTATTGAATCCCGGCTTTGCCTATGACGCCGCGGCTGTTGTTCGCAGCATGATCAGCGGCCTGGACAGTTTTACCCTTTTGGCTGTTCCTCTTTTTATGGTCTCCGGCCTGATTATGGCGCGGGGAGGAATTTCCGAAAAACTTTTTAATTTTTTCGCGTATTTTGTTGGGAATAAAACCGCCGGTTTTCCCTGCGCGGTGGTCGGTACATGTATGTTTTACGCTGCGATATCAGGTTCTTCCCCCGCGACGGTTTCGGCGGTAGGTTCGATGACGATACCGTTTCTTGTCAGCATGGGGTACAAAAAGATTTTCGCCGCGGCCATTGTTACAGTCGCGGGCGGTCTGGGAGTTATAATTCCGCCGAGTATTTCCTATATCGTGTATTCCTCCGTTACTAACGCGTCCCCTTCCAAATTGTTTATAGCGGGCATCATCCCCGGAATCCTGATTGGTATATCGCTGATGATTTACTGTTATATTTATTGCCGCAGGGAAGGCGAGGATAAAGAGCGGCTGCTCGCGAATTACCGTTCCATACGCGGGAAAGGCTTCTGGAAACTGCTTAAGGAAAGTTTTTGGGCGCTCCTGACGCCGGTCATCATATTGGGCAGTATTTACGGCGGGATTGCCTCGCCAACGGAAGCCGCGGTCATATCGGTTGTGTACGGGCTTATCATCTGTATTTTTGTTTACAAAACAATCCTCCTGAAAGATATGGGCAGGATATTTGTTGAGGGCGCGAAGACCTATGTTAATATACTTTTCATTATTGCCGCGGCGACCGCGTTTGCGCGCTGCCTGACAATGCTTCGCTATCCGCAGACAATCACCAGCGCTGTTCTTGAGATTACTACTAACAAAATTGTTATTATCCTGATTATGAATGCCATTATGCTTGTATGCGGTATGATAATCGACAATATTCCCAACATCATGATTCTCTCGCCGATTCTGCTTCCGATTGCGACCGCGGTAGGCATCGATCCAATACATTTCGGTATTGTTATGACGGCGAATCTCGCTATCGGAATGGTAACGCCTCCTATGGGTATCAACCTGTTTGTGGGCAGCGCGATGACGGAAATACCCATGCTGAAACTTGCCAGGGCCACCATACCGTTCCTGGCCGCGTTTCTGATTTCTTTGTTGATTATATCTTTTGTTCCCGCGATAAGTCTTATACTGCCGGATCTCGCGCTTTAACCATACAGTTTGTATGGAATACATATCGGAATAATTACCAGAAAGGAGAATTAAATGAAAGGATTAACAAGGCTGATTGCGGCGGCGGTGTTGCCGCTGCTTGTCCTGTCTTTAGCTGCCTGCGGTGGAAGTTCATCTGGCGGAAGTTCGTCATCGGCGGCCGCGCCCGCGGCTGGCAGCGGCGGGAATACCATGGAATCCTATAGCTGGACCGCCGCCATGAGTGTGGCCGACACAACTATCAATTACAAGATAGTCAGGAATTTCGCGGACTCAGTCAAGGAGAAAAGCGGCGGTAAAATCAATGTCGATGTATATACCGGCGGGCAACTGGGGAATACCACGGAATTCAACCAGGGGGTTGTCGCGGGGAGCATTGATATTGGTTCCGGTATGACCAGCGATATTGTCGATTTTGTTCCCCAGGCGGCGCTGTTTGATATCCCAAACCTGTTTGCCAATGTCGGAATTATGCGCAAGGTTTTGCAGGGAGAGTTCATGAATGTCATGAATGAATACAACAAGAAGGGCGGCATCAGAATGCTCGGTTATGCCGACGCCGGTTTCCGCCAGCTAACAAGCAACAAAGCTGTGCGCAAAATAGCCGATTTGTCCGGTCAGAAAATCCGCGTTATGACAAACCCCTACCACCTCGCGTACTGGAAAGCGCTGGGAGCCAATCCTGTTGTTATGGAATTTACCGAAGTCTTTATGGGACTCAAGCAGGGAACAATCGACGGGCAGGAAAATCCCTATATGAATATTGTTGGCAACAATATGCAGGAAGCGCAAAAGTTTATTATCGAGACCAATCATGTTGGTCATATTATTACGTTCTTTATGAATAACGCCCGCTATGAAGGGCTGCCGGAAAATGTCCGCGCGCTGGTTGACTCGTGTTCCTCTGAAGCTGTCGCGTACGGGAACGCCCAGGCGGATGAAAGTATTGCGGGCTACAAACAGACCTGCGTCACGGCGGGCTGTGAAATTATTGTCCTCCCCGAATCGGAACTGGCTCAATTCAGAAGTAAGGCCGCGGTCGTGTCGGATATGGTTCGTGAGGCCCTGGGCGCCGAACTGGTTGATACCCTTCAAAACGAAATCAGGAAGGCGGGCGGATAGTATTATATTTTATGGCTGTCAGGTTTATGTGCGAAAAAGAATTTGGGCACATTTCCGGCGCTCCGCGCCGGAAACCGGGCTTTCCGCTTCAATCTTTTTTACCGCTTCGCGGTAAAAAAGGATTTCCGCTGCAATCCCTCGCGCGCGCACCAGCGGCAGACAGCGGCCCTGTGTATGCGAAGCATACACAGGGCCGCGCCTGTAACCGCGCGCTGCGATTTTGGTTCGCAAAATCGCAGGGTTTCCCGCTGTGCGCAGCGCTTCCCGCTGCGCACGGTAGCGTGATGGCGGGGAGCCGGTTGGTGATAAAGACGTGTACAGCGCGTAACGCGCTGCGCGTGGTGGCAGACCACGCAATTTTGTCAGAACAAAATTGCGACCGCCGGGTTATACGCAGCAAATTGCCAAAGGCAATTTGCTGCCCCCGGAATTGCCTTTGGCAATTCCGGGGGCAGCTTCTGAGCTGCCGCGCAAGGGATTGGAGGGATGCGAAGCAGCCACAGCGCGGAGCGCTGGGGCCGGAGCGATAGCGGAGTCCCGGAAAGCCCGGTTTTTGGCGCGAAGCGCCAAAGATGCGCCATTTTTAGAAAAAGTAAATGAGGGAAATCCCACAGTATGCTATTACAATTTTTTCGTGTTTGATCTATACTTAGAAACATTACAGGGAATCTCTAAAAATTTTCCAATTGCTGCCTTCTTAAGAGCATAAAAGGCTGTTTTCGGGGCGATTTTCTTTTTCTGGAATGGAAAATCATAAATTGAGGGTTTTTAGAGTTTCCCTAAAGAGTTAAATTCTGGGTGGTAATTTTTATGGAGAAAAAACTTTTGGATATTCTGCGTATCGGTGTTTTCTACGACGGGTATTATTTTTACAAGGTTAGTAACTACTATAAATACGAGCATGAGCGAAAGGCGAGAATCAGCATTTCAGGTTTGCAGGAGTTTATTAAGGACGAGGTGGCGGGTTTAACGAAACTGGATAAGCGCCACTGCCAGATTATTGACGCGCACTATTTCAAGGGCCGATCCACTTCGAAGGAGCTGGGCGAGAAGGTTCAAAGCGAGCGTGTTTTCGAGGATATCCTGATGCGCGAAAATGTCGTTACTCACTACCTGCCCCTGCGTTACGGGGAAAACAATGTGGTTCAGGAAAAGGGGATTGACGTGTGGCTTGCGCTTGAGGCATACGAACTTTCCATCTACAAGCATTTTGATATTCTGGTACTGGTCGCGGGAGACGGCGATTATGTTCCTCTGGTACGCAAGCTGCATACTCTGGGTACGCAGGTTGTTCTTCTGTGCTGGGATTTTTCCTATCACAATGAGGACGGCTATATTGTTGAAACACGAACTTCGCGCCAGCTTATGGAAGAAGTTTTCCATCCCGTTTCTATGCATCAGAAGATAGACCAGAATGAAAGAGGGAATATCAGCGAACTTTTTGTACCGGACAGGAGCATAGAGAAATCCCAGGCTGTTTCCGGTTCTCCTTCCGCTGGTCTGCCTGACGTGGAACAGCTTCCCGAATACCCGTCGGTTATTCTTACTATCAACGTAAATGGTTTCGGTTTTATCAGGGACGAGGAATCGAATAACGTCTTTTTTCACTACAACTCAGTTACGAACCGGGATTTCTCGGATCTGCAACCCGGCATGAAAGTGCGCTACACCCGCGAGGAGGATGCCCTGCGCAGCA
>JAISAF010000049.1 GCA_031266855.1 Spirochaetales bacterium | reverse complement strand
CGGGGGCTTGGCCTCAGATAGTGTTCCGCGGGCGGCGCCATGATGTTGCCGTCTTTGACGGCGCGCAGACGGCTCCAGAAAGGATGTGTCTTCATTTCGGCGTATGAGGCCGCCGCTGCCATAGCAAGAAAAATATAATCCGGGTCCGCGCTGAGTACCTCCTCCGCCGATACGATAGGCTGGGCGAAACTTACTTTCGGCAGGGGGTTGCGTATTCCCGCGAGGCCCAGGATTTCACTGGGAAGGCTGTCGTCGCCGAAAATCATAATGGGATTTATCGAATAAACAAAGAAACCCGTTTTAGCCTTTTCCGGCTGTTTTGTACGGATTTCCCCAATACGCCCTGAGTAATCCGCGACTGCCTTCAGAGCCTGTTCCTCGCCGCCAAGGAGTTTCCCCAAACCTTTCATTACACCCAGAATATCATTGATGGAATTGGGACTTATAAAGGCGGCGGGAATACCAAGTTTGGAAACAGCGGCAAGTCCCCGCTCGCTCATCGCCGAACCCAGAACCAGGTCCGGCGCGAGGGATACAATAGTTTCCACCGACACGTTGCGGATGCTGCCCACGGAGGGTTTTTCCTTAACGGCTTCGGGCCAGAGGCTTGCGGAGTCCGCGACGGCGATTCCCACCAGCTTGTCCGCCTGACCGATGATGTACAGGGTTTCAGTAATGGAAGGCTCAAGCGATATGATTCTCGCCGCCGGGCGGGGAAGGCGCACGGTATTTCCGCGGTCGTCGCTGAAACTGACCGCGTCCATGACTTCAAAGGCCGCGGCGGACCGCGAAGCCGCCATCAGACAGGCGGCCAGACACAGGGCAAAAAAGAAAAACCGTTTCACGGCAGGCTCCCGGCGTTTGCCGCTTCGCCGATACCGGCGAAACAGGCGGCGGCCCGCCGCAAGTCATCCCCGTCGGGATGCGCCGCGGCCCGCGCGTGCAGCGCCTTGCGTTCGGGAGTCATGGCGTGGGGATGACCCGCGGGGAATTTCTCGAACATTTTTGAAAGCTCAGGATCAATTTTCCCCTGACAGATGAATTCCCTGGTAACGGTGTTATGCGGTTCAAGCAGCGCCCTGACCGCTGACATGCATTTTTGGGCATGTTCGGAATCCGGGGAAGCTCCAAGGGTCATAAAAAGTCCTGTTTTTTTCCCAGCGATTTTTTTGATGTACTCAAGGGTGTGCGCGTCCGCCGTTCCCTTATCGACCCAGAAACCCAACGCGATAAAATCAAAGCCGCCAGGATCCGGCGCCGAGGGCAGGGACGCGAGGACACTGCCTTCGGGCATGACCTCATGAATCGCCTCGGCGACTTTTTTTGTGTTTCCCGTTTTGCTCGAATATACAGTAAGTATCTTCACGTTACTTACCCCGCCGCGAGTTTTTTGCCCATCTCCGCACAGGCTTCAATACCGGCGGCATCGGGTTCAAGATGTACGGTAAGCCCCGGAGCCGCCAGTGCGCCGCCACAGGCTTTCATCCGTTCCTCCCAGTCACGCATCCACTGGCCATCGCCCCAGTCGTAGGAACCGAAAAGCGCCAGGGTTTTTCCACCCGCGCCTTTTGCGCACAGGTTCACGATAAAAGGTTCCATTTCCGATTCTTCCAGAATTTCAGCACCCATCGCGGGACAGCCCAAGGCAATGGCGTCCGCCGCCAGTACCTCATCAACTTTCGCCTGACCAGCCTCGCTCAGCACGGCCTCCGCCCCCGAAGCTTTTACCCCGCCCGCGAGGGCCTCCGCCATAGCGCGGGTATTGCCCGTGCCGCTCCAGTACACAATAGCTATTTTTTTCATGCCGCATTCTCTCCTTCATAATCGATCGCAATCGATTATAATCGATAGTTTTATATATAAATATTAGGATTACCTAATATTTGTGCCAAAAAAAGCCCCTTTCGCCAAACGACGCAAATACCGTTCGCACTGTTTAAGCCTGTCGTAACCCAGCATGACGCCGAGCATAAAGTCCTCCCCATCGCTGAACTGCGCGAGGGATTTTACACCGAAACTCCGTACTACCTGGACACACACCGGCGCGCCGAAAAAAACGTTGATCCTGCTATCACCCACTTCCCGTACCAGAAAAGCGATCCCCTCACGCGCAAGCCTTTCCTCGATTTGAGACCTGTCCGCACTGTGGCCTGTATAGAGAATAAGATTCCGCAGCCCCTTTTTATACTCATAAATATGATGATGAAAAACCCGCAGTTGGTCTGTCCGGATTTCCACTTGTACCTTTCGCGCTACCACCAGCATTTCCCTCCTTACTGCGAGCTATGTTAGTTAGTGTATACTATTTTTGAAAAATCCGTCAAGAGGTATCGGCAGCTTGAGAACCAGGCCGGAGAATTACCTTAATGAATATGGGCGCATTTTGTTGCCCGCAGCCGGGCAACAAAACCGGGCTTTCCGCTGCAAGTCCTCGGATTTGCCAATGCAAATCCTGTGGGCTTTCCGCTGCAATCCCTTGCGCCGCGCAGCGGCAGCGCAAAATCGCGAAGCGATTTTGCGACCAGCCAGGACGCATGGGCGAGCAGCAAAATTGCGTATGCAATTTTGCGACCAGCCCCCCCCCTTGCGCAGCGGCAGCTCAGAACCAGCCCGGGAAATTGCCACGGGCAATTTCCTGGGCGCTTAAAGCCGCAAGCGTGGACGCTTGCTTCTAACACGGCGTAGTCTGGAGACTACGCCGAGCAAAACTTATTTAACTTTTTCGACTTAGGGGTTTTTCCAGTTTTTGAACAGGATCTTAGAAGATACTTTTTTTGAAATTTAAAAATTGCTGTATCAGGGGAGGCGGATAGTGATAAAATACCAGAAGACAAATGCTATACGGATTCTTGAAGCCGCGGGAATCAGTCACACAGTATATACCTATAGCGCCGGCGATGGAAGAATCGATGCGGCGGCTGTCGCGGAAAAACTTGGGAAAAATCTTTCGGAGTTTTTTAAGACCCTGCTTACCCGCGGCGGAAGGAATATTTACGTTTTCTGTATTCCTGGCAGCGAAGAACTGGATTTGAAAAAAGCGGCGAAGGCCGCGGGCGAGAAAAAAATTGATTTGACCGCTGTCAGGGAGCTTGTACCCCTTACAGGGTATGTCCGGGGAGGCTGTTCCCCTGTGGGTATGAAAAAACACTATCCGCTTTTTATTGATGCCTGCGCGCGGGACAGGGAGAGGATTATCGTTTCGGGCGGCGCGATTGGCATTCAGGTATCCCTCGCGCCCGGCGACCTCCTGAGTGTTACCGGGGCCCGGTATGCCGACCTGTGCGCCGCGTTTTGAAAGCAATTTTAACCGCAAAGCCGGATAAGTTCCGGTACAAGGCACTGTTTTCTCTTCTTTCTTTTGCTTCCTCGCCTTTGCCCGTCTTCGCCCTTACCAGTCTTCGGCTTCGTGGTGGAATTTTTTCTGCCCATGACCCTTTCCTGCCCATACAGAGCCTCTTCTTATGTGGGAATTTAGGGGTTCCAATTTGTGCAAGGCGGAATTCATTTTTCATTTCTTTGCTATAATGTACTTGCCATTTTTATTTTATCGCAGTAACTTTATCCTAATAATGGTTCCGTGGATGGTTTATTATAAACAGGGATTACGCAGGCTCGCACGGCACAAACCTCATCTGGCGCTGAAAGCTTTTCACGCGGCGGTATCGGCCTGTCCGGTGAAAAAGGGAACTCAGCTTGCCCGTATTTTATATTATACCGGAGTAACGCTTAAAAAGATTGGCGCCAATGACGGCGCTGTAAGGATATGGTCGGTTGCGCGGAAGCTGCGGAAATCTCCGCCGGTTCTTCACTATATGCGCTGGTTCTGTAATGAGTATGGGATGGCCCGGCAGAATTTTATTGATACGGACGACTGGCGGGCTTTTTATTCGATTCATTTGAAGCGGTATCTGGAAATGAAGGAATCACGCTGTCTGGGTACACCGGCAGAAGGGGATATGATACGTGATCTGATTTATGACGCGTGGGCAACTTTGAAAACTTCCATCTGCCTGGAGGAGATGGTTTTTGAGGAAAAACTGCTGGCTTTCCAGAACGCCTGGATTGTATTCCCGGTTTTTCAGCCAGCCGAAGGTGTGCGGACGGAAAACAGGCAGCCTTCGCCGGGGACGATGATTCGCCTTCCCGGATAAATTTTATAAAATTTCAACAATAAAAGGCCCGCAAAAATTGCGAAGCAATTTTTGCGGGGGTGCGTTTACGGTCTGTGTTAGCCGCTGTGCGGCGGCAGCCGGTTGGTGATAGAGACGTACACAGCGCGCAACGCTGTGTACCGTTATCCGGCCCGGCTGATCGCGGAATTGTGAATGCTTCGCATTCATAATTCCGCGGGTCTGCGTTTACGGCATCCGTTAGCCGCTGGTGCGCGCGCAATGGGATTGGAGCGGAAAGCCCACAGGAAGCGCATCGGCGCTTTCCGAGGACTTGTAGCGGAAAGCCCGGTTTTTTTGTTTCGCGCGCGAAGGCGCGCGAAACAAAAAAATGCGCCCGAAGACGGTCGCTTTCCGAAAGGTATGGATTGTAGTGGCCGCTATCGCGGCCCCGGAATGCGCCCGAAGTCGGCCGTTTATCGGTTCTCCGGTTTTTACTCTTCTTCCGCGATCAAAAGCGTCCGCGGATCGAGCCGGACGTGCAGATTCTCTTTTGTATATATGTCGTGATCCTTGACAAGTTGCAGGACGATGTAGTCTTTTTTATCCGCGAGGGTAATAAGGACATTCACATAGTCCATATAGGGTTCCAGATCCTCGGGAACCTGACCGGCATCGAGAAAAACGCCTTCCTTCGTGGAGGCGGAAAACCAGATGCACAGGCCCATTTCTTCGGCGAAATCCTTTAACGCCTTGAAATTTTCGATATTGCCTTTGGAAAGATTATAGCCGTCCACTATGATAAGGTCGGCGGCAAAGTTCCCGTCCTGAATCATGGAACGCAGGCTGCGTACAACCTGGCCGGGGACAAGTCCTTCCTGGTTGAAGTTCATAATAACGCGGTTTCTGATAATTTCATTGTGGGTTTCCATCGCGTCCTCAAGATTACGCTTTTTGGCGATTTCCCTGAAAATATCCTCGTACCAGCTTACAATGTGGTCGGTGCGGGACGAAAAAGAAACGTGGATAACATGCTTGCCTTGTACCAGGCTGACAGTGGCGATATACACAAGGCACGCCGTTTTGCCTACTCCTTTGGGAGAGGCGATAACCGCGATATTTCCTTTCCGCAAACCTCCGTGGATGGATTTTTCAAGTATGCGCAGAGGGTTCCTTTTAACGAACTCTTCTCTTACCATTTTTTTTCAGTCTCCTCAATAAAGAATCAAAATCAAAAAATAATCAAAAATCAAACAGAATTATTTTTGTTCTCTTCTGCGTTTTTCCTGATACTCTTTTTTCAGCTCGTCGGAAATCGCAGTGGGGACGCGCCCGTATTTGAGCACTTCCATTGTGAACTCCGCCTTGCCCTGGGTCAGGGATCGCAGCACTGTGGAATATCCGAACATTTCGCTTAACGGAACCTCCGCCTCGATTTGGCAGAAGTTGCCATCCTCGGTGGAGCTTACGATAATGCCGCGCCGCTGGTTCAGGCTGCCGAAAACATTCCCCTGAAACTCCGTAGGCCCTTCCACATTTACTTTCATAATCGGCTCAAGGATAACCGGCTTCGCCTTTTCGTAGGCCTGCCGGAAAGCGCCAATAGCCGCCTGCTGGAAAGCCATATCCGAAGAGTCCACAGGATGGGTAGCCCCGTCATTAATTGTCATACGGATATTCACAATCGGGAAACCAATAAGCGTTCCCTTAGTCCTGGCTGCCTGAAAACCCTTATCGCAGGAAGGAATAAACTCATTCGGAATAACGCCGCCCCTGATCGCGTCCACAAACTCGTAGTCGCTTTCCTGATTCGGCTCCATAAAACCCGCCACGCGCCCGTACTGGCCCGACCCGCCTGTCTGCTTCTTGTGCGTATAGTCGAAATCGGCCCTTTGGGTAATTGTCTCGCGGTAGGCAACCTGGGGCATGCCCGTATCGACCTCCGCCTTGTACTCGCGCTTCATGCGCTCGATATAGACATCAAGGTGAAGCTCTCCCATACCCTGAATAATCGTCTGGTTGGACTCCGGATCCACAAAAGTACGGAATGTGGGATCTTCCTTAGTAAAACGGCCCAGCGCCTTCGCCATATTGTCCGCGGAATTCTTATCCTTTGGCGTAACGGCAAGCGAAATCACCGGCGCGGGAACATACATCGATGTCATCGAGTAGTTGGTACCATGTTTGCAAAACGTATCCCCCGACGCGCAGTCAATCCCGAACAGGGCTACAATATCCCCGCAGGGCGCCTCGGCAATGTCCTCCATCGAGTTTGCGTGCATCCTGATAAGCCGGCCGATTTTGAAACGCCGGCGCAGCCGCGAATTGTACAGCTCGTCACCCTTTTTAACGCAGCCCTGATAAATGCGGATATAGGTAAGCTGCCCGTACTGACCGTCCTCAAGTTTAAAGGCAAGAGCGATCGAAGACTCCTTATCGCTGGATTTGAGTTCGACCTGCCTTTCGCTATCATCCAGGTCAAGAGCGTAATTCTTTACCTCCGCCGGATTGGGAAGGTAGGATGTAACCCCATCCAGAAGAGTCTGAATCCCCTTATTCTTGTACGCCGAACCAACAAAAACCGGAGTCAGTTCGCGGGCAAGAACCCCGGCGCGAACCGCCACGCGGATTTGATCCTCAGTCGCCTTTCCATCAAGATAGGCCTCGGCAAGTTCGTCCGAAAACATCGACGCCGCGTCAATAAGCTCCTCACGGCATTTCTCTGCCTCGGCTGCCATATCCGCGGGAATCTCCCGCTCCATAACATCCTCGCCCCCCGCGCCCTCGTAATAAAGAGCCTTCATTTTTACCAAATCAATAAGGCCCTCAAACTTGTCCTCCAGCCCAATAGGAAGCTGAATCATTACCGCATTGTGTCCCAGCTTATCCTTCAATTGTTCCTTGACCCGCAGCGGATTCGCGCCCGTCCTGTCGCACTTATTCACAAAAGCGATAAACGGAACATTATAGCGCTTAAGCTGCCGGTCAACCGTAATGGACTGGGACTGAACCCCGCCCACCGAACACAGAACCAGAACCGCCCCATCCAGAACACGCAGGGAACGCTCCACCTCGATAGTGAAATCCACATGCCCCGGAGTATCAATAATATTAATCGCATGATCCTTCCAGGTTACATTCGTCGAAGCCGAAGTAATCGTAATACCCCGTTCCCGCTCCAGCTCCATGTAGTCCATCGTCGCCCCATGTCCGTCCTTACCCTTGACCTCGTGAATAGCATGAATCTTGTTCGCATAAAACAAAATCCGCTCCGTCAGTGTCGTCTTGCCTGAGTCAATATGGGCACTGATGCCGATATTCCTCATCTTTGACATTTCTGCCATATATACTTATCCTCTCCAAAAAGATTATTGGCTCTCTAAACCGAGTTATACTTCCGTTGTTTTGGAATCCTGCCAACGCGCGAAATACATTTCCCGGAGGTTCCGCCACTCTATCAAAAACCGGAATTTTATTCAAGAGGGAAGAAAGAAACTTTTTCCAAACAGGAATGGGCGCATTTTTGGCGCGTAGCGCCAAAAACCGGGCTTTCCGCTCCAATTCCTCGGATTTGCTTATGCAAATCCTGTGGGCTTTCCGCTGCAATCCCATTGCGCGCGCACCAGCGGCTGACATAAGGCCATAAAACCCGGCCCGCAAAATCGCGGAGGTTGCCGCTAAGCGCACGGACATATACTCAAACTTTTTTACCCAATTCTTTCAGTTTTTCGTCTATAAATTGCCCCAAAAGGCCCTTAATATCCTCTAAAGCCGCTTTCCGGTATTTTTTTAAAGTCTCCGGCAGCTTAGCGTTCCCGGAAAACAGTTCGATTGTATCAATTC
>JAISAF010000043.1 GCA_031266855.1 Spirochaetales bacterium | reverse complement strand
ATACTTCACTGTCCTTCGGAGGTTTTCATGAATAACCTGAATTCCATTCTTGTTGAGGGTGATTTGGTCAGGGATCCGAATCTGAGCAGGACACCGCGGGGCACGCAGGTGTGTTCTTTCTGTCTGGCGTCCAGCCGGTATTACCATATAGATAAGCGGCAGCAGAAGGAGGTTTCATTTTTTGAGGTCGAAATCTGGTCGAAGCTGGCTGGTGTCTGCGCGGAAAACCTGAAAAAAGGACAGCGCGTCAGGGTGGTTGGAAGGCTGAAACAGGATCGCTGGTCGGACACTGAAGGCAAAAATCATTCGCGCATCAAAATCATTGGCGATCATGTGGAGTTCAACCCGGTGTCTTTCCATACGAAGCGCAGCGGCGCTGCTGTGCCTGGGGAGGAAGCGGCCATTTTTGAAGAATCCTATCCGCCTGGATCCTCCGGGGCTTCCAGCGGGGAGGAAAATCCATAAAGCGCATAAAGCGCGGCAGAAACGGAAGGCGGGAAACGGTTTATCTTTTTTTCAGGGAAGTTCTAAAAATGCGGTTTTTTTCTGTTGAATGGGAAATCGTAAACCTGAGAATTTTTCGCGGTTTCCTTCACGGTAAAACGGGGGCGGCATGAAAGACGCCGGGATGGCGCATAACACGCGGCGGGGTTTTGTTTCCCGTGACGCGGTGGAGTTTGGCGCGCGGGCGGCGAAGATACTCAAAGAGGCGCAGCGGGATATTCTTTTTCTTCTGGATCGTGGTTACAGGAAGGAAAGCGCGGTTACTTTTGCCGGCGATCATTTCCGGCTGTCCGCCCGCCAGAGGGCAGCGCTTGTGCGCGCGACCTGCTGTTCCCAGGCCGCGGCTTCCCGTATCAGCCGGAGGAAGGATGTTTTTACAGGCCAGACCGTTTACCTTGACGGCTTTAATATTATTATCAGTCTGGAAGCCGCGCAGTCGCTGGAAACAACGCTTCTCAAATGCATGGAAGGCTGTATCCGCGACCTGTGCGGTCTTCATGGAACCTACCGCCTCATCGCGGATACACAAACCGCTGTCCGGTGGATTGCGCAATTCCTGAAAGAAAACTGTGCCGCGCGTTCTGTTTTTTACCTTGACGCGCCTGTTTCCAACTCAGGCAATTTGAAAAAACTTATTGGCGAAATCATGGAAGACGAAAAATTCCCCGCGGATATAATTTTGTCGCAACGCCCCGACGCCGAACTTTCCGGCAAGGCCAATGTGGCATCAGGCGATGCGCTTGTCCTTGACCGTTGCCACAGTTGGATTAACCTCGCGGCGCGAATCATCGCGTGGAAACTGCCGGGGCGGCGGCTCGTGGAACTGGATGCAGACACGCCCTGTTGAGTAAACCTTGGGCGCGTTTTATCGGGCGCGCGCAAGGCGTGCCCGATAAAACCGGGCTTTCCGCTCCAAGTCCTCGGAAGCGCCCATGCGCTTCCTGTGGGCTTTCCTCTCCAATGCGCCCGAAGACGGTCGCTTTCCGATAGGTATGGATTGTAGCGGGCGCTATCGCGCCCCCGGAATCCCTCGCGCGCGCCCAGCGGCTAACATAAAACCGTAAAACCAGACCCGCAAAATCGCTTCGCGATTTTGCGACCAGCCAGTTATGCGCAATTTGCTAAAGCAAATTGCGCATAATGGATTTCAGTACACGCAAGGCGGTCCAAAAAATGCGCCCAAATTCGAATTACAAACGGGTTTTTGAACAGGCTCTAAAAAAGTGCCAGGCGCTATTTATGATGGCTGACATCCCTTGCGCTCCCAGCGATTTTGTGAAAGGATGGAAGTCGTTGTCATTCTGCGCTTTGCTTGACCGGTAGGAGGAACCGATGCCCGATTATACTGATGAAGAATACGACGCGCTGGATGAATACTATACCAAAAACCCGCCAAAGGTTTCCGGCGGCGGAAAAAGCGGTTTCTTTGCGAAGCATAAGGGCCACGTTATCATCGTGGACGACCTTTCCGCAAACTGGCTCCGCGTCAAAGCCGCGGCGGAACATACTACCCCGGAGGCGATTATCGGCCAACTGGTACGCAAAGAGATTTCACGAACCGTGTAACCTTTCGCGCCAATCCGCCGCCACGCTAACAATAACTGTTACGCTTGCAGCTTTGGAAATCAGACCGCATAAAAACCGCCTTTCACTCTATCGTTTTTTATTGCGAATAGCACTTGACTGTTTTATTTCTATGTGCTATAAATCAGCATTGGTTTTATAAAAATGGAGGGTGCGGTGCAAACGCACAAGGCGGTAAAGACATATATCCAGTTTTTCCTTCATACCCGCATTGCGCATAACATGCGCCGAACGCATTATGCCATAATTATTTACCCCCCCCCCCCCCCCCGTGCAATGTAATTTTATATAGTAAACCCGCTCAAATAAATAAAAACCAGAAAAATAAATCTCTTCTTTTTAGAAATTCTTTTCCCGCGCGTTTATATTCTCTAAAACATCTGCGCTTTCCCCTGTACTGTACGCGCCGTTTTGTAAACGGCCCATAAAGTTTTTTTTATCTCTTTTTATTTTTTCCCGCAAAAGATATTTACGCTTCGTCTCAATAAAAAAGGAATACTGTCAGTAGGCCGGGGCGGAGCTTTTTAAAAAGAATATGCGCGGCCTCCTGTGTTTTTTCAGGGCGGGCCGCTTGATTTAAGGAGTTATGTGAAATGAAAAGAAATTATACGATAGTTTTTGCCGTTATCACGGCATTGATAGCGTTATGCGCTTTCTGGAGTTGCGATTCCGGCGGCGATGATGATACATCCCCGCCGTCCGGATTTATAGGCAGCGCCGCCGATTTGGCGAAAATTGGTACGTCCGGCTATCCCCTGGACGGAAGCTATGAGCTTACCGCCGATATTACCCTTCCTGCTGGCTGGGCGCCCATAGGAAGCGGAACAGCCCCTTTTACCGGAACCTTCGACGGCAGGGGATACAGTATAACTATAAACAGCACAACCGCAAGCAGCATAGCTGTAAGAAGCTTTTCTTCCGGGGTTGATATTTCAGCCGCCCCGGACTTGGAAGATTTTTTTAATGTGAGCGGCGGTATCATCGCCAGGGGTTTATTTGCCTATACTGAAAACGCCATCATAAAAGATCTGAATATTACGATAAGCCCAGGTTCCTCCCCGGTTGTGATAACTTCCACGGCGGGGCAGGTACAGCTTTTCGGAAGCGTCGCCGCTGTCGCCCTAAACAC
>JAISAF010000416.1 GCA_031266855.1 Spirochaetales bacterium | reverse complement strand
GTTTTTTGCGGTTTGGGAATTTGCGGCGCAAATTCCCAAACCGCAAAAAATGCGCCCAAAGTCAGTCTCCCAAAGAAGCCGCGCTGATAAGGCGGAAAGTAACCTCCAGCACTTTGTCGATTTCCATGGGTTTGGCAAGATGCGCGTTCATACCCGATTGTAGCGCCTTGTCGATATCCTCCTTAAACGCGTTGGCGGTTAAGGCCACAATCGGTATGCGTTTCGCGTCGGCCCTGTCCTGCGCGCGGATAGCGGCAACCGCCTCATAACCATTCATCCCCGGCATCTGGACATCCATGTAAATAATATCGTAGGTGTTTTCCGGCGAGCGCCTGAACATCTCCACCGCCTCTTCGCCGTCACCGGCCTCCTCAATAGTGATGCCGGTAAACTCAAGCTGGGTAATGGCAATCATGCGGTTCACCGGAACATCATCGACCAGGAGCGCCCGTTTCCCCGCAAGGCGGCCCGCGGCATCCTCAACGTTTATCGGTTTTTCTTCCTCGCCGCGGGCCTGCTCAAACCACAGATCGAAACTGAATGTACTTCCCTTGCCAGGCTCGCTGCGGGCACTGATGTCGCCGCCGAAAAGCTGAACAATGCTCTTGCATATCACCAGCCCCAGGCCCGTACCGCCGTAACGCTGCGCTATCTGGCTGTTTGCCTGCCGGAAAGGCTGGAAAAGCTGAGGCAGCACATCGGTAGCGATACCGATTCCCGAATCCTCCACAGTAAAACTGAAATGGATGTTTCCGTCTTTTTTCTCCTTCTCGATTATGCGAAAGCCTATTCTGCCGTACTGGGGAGTAAACTTTACCGCGTTTCCTAGAAGGTTCAGAAGAACCTGCCGCAGCCGCAGGGCGTCACAGAGTATCAGGGAATTTTCCACCATAAAGACAGGTTCAAACTCAATATTTTTATCCTCGCAGCGCGGCAGGATAATCGCTTCAACGGTATGGGCCAGTTTCAGCATATCGGCGGTTTCTATGCTCAATTCGATCTTTCCCGCTTCAATTTTCGAAATATCCAGAATGTCATTCAAAAGGCCCAGAAGATGCTGGGAGGAGGCTTCTATCTGGCGGACATTCGCCTGTACCTGTTGTATATCAGGCGCCTCCACACCCAGGTTTTTTTTGATAATATTCGTCATACCGATAATGGCATTCATCGGTGTACGGATTTCGTGGCTCATACGGGCAAGAAACGCTCCCTTATGCTCGTTGGCGCTGTTGGCCTCGTTCACGGCCTTTTCCAGATTTTCCTGAGTCAGGCGGAGTTCCTGCTCAATGCGGGCGCGGATGGACACATTCCGCGCGAATCCCAAAAGTCCAAGAGGCTGATTCTTATCGTCATAGATAGGAGTCCGCACTACATCGAGGGTTTCCTCGTGACCATCAGCAAACGTAAACAGCTCTTCGGAATAAAAAGACGCGCGGGACAGGAATGCCTTGCTGTCGTTTTCCACATGCAGGTAAAACTGTGTAAGGGTAAGAACGTCTTCCAGTTTTTTCCCCTCGATGTTGTTCGGCTCTTCCCCAAACAGTGACGCGTAACGCGGATTTACCGTCAGATAGGTATTGTCAATATCCTGATACCAGATAAGGTCCGGGGAAAAAGTAAAAATCATATTGAGCAGGCTCCGCTGCTGTGTAGCCGCCTTCTGGCCTTCTATGATTTCCGTTATATCCGTTGCCGTAATTACATAGCCGCCCGGGTTCCCATCCTTATCTTTCAAATAGGACGCCGTGCTGCGGATATAGCGTTCTTTTTCTGGAATAAACAAAACCTCCGTCTCGTGCCCCTCCTGCAAAGCCCTAATAGGATCAAAGGAGGAATTCCTGGGATAAAGACCCGTTTCATACTGATCCCTGCCCACCACTTCATCCAGGGATTTCCCCAAAAACTCAAGCCCCTGTTCATTTACATAGATAATTTTATTATCCATATCGAGAATCCACAAAGGCGAAGTAACACTGGCGACAAGGCTGTCCGCCATCTCGTCAAATGAATCCGCCAAAACGCCCATTTCGTCCTTGACCTCGGCATTAAAACGGAACTGCCGTTCACCAGCCCGGAAACGGGAAATACCAGCAGTCAGGCGCGTAATGCTTTTCGTAAAAACCGAAGCCATCCAGATAGCGACAAGCACAACGAAAATAATCATAATTCCCGCGGAAACCGAAAGCTTCCAGGCGCTTTCCCACAGATTGGACTCTATAGCGGCAACAGCCTCCCCGGCAACCAGCCCCAGGTCCCTGTCCGTATCCGCGATAATTCCATCAAGAACGCTTTCGGTCTCGCGGGCCGGCCGCTCAAAGTCTTCCAGCCCCGCGCCGATTGCCACAAAACCAAACCCCCGCCTGCTTTTTCCGTAGTTGCCGGTGTAGTAGGGAATAGTCGCCGCGGTGTTGGCCTTCCAGATGCCGCTCCACAAAATACGGAAAGAACCCGAACCGCCCTCCTTCGTCAAATCAAACCAGCCGGTACACTGGGGAGCATGGTTCAGGTAGCGCCCATCAAGGCCCACAAGCCCTTCCCTGGTCAAAGCCTCCGCGGGTTTTTTGCTGCGCGATTGAGCCAGGAATACAGGATAGTCTTTTATAAACTCATGGTACGATTTGCCCGAAGCCTGCCAGTCGTTGTACACCCCTTCCTCCAGCCAGGGAATTTCAGGCAGTCCCGTATCTGGATTAAAACCATAAATAGAATGATGCCGGGGGTGGCAGATATTGCGGCACTGGTAATCCCAAATAAAAGCGTAATTCCCCTCATACGCGCTCGGCAGCTCCTGGTAGCGCTCCCGCATCGGCGTTACCTGGTCAATAAACTTCATAATATGATCGTGATCCAGGGCAAAAGTAACATAACCCGAAATCTTCCCGTTTCGCATAACAGGCATTCCCCAGCGGATAATACCCCGGAACCGCCTGCCATTCGGATTCTCCCTCCCCGCGTAAGCCTCCTTTTCAGGAGCGAACTCAAGGCCCCGCTCCCTGGCGTTTTCCGGATTATACATACCAATAAGACGCGAGCGCACGTATGCCCCAATAACATCGGAAACATAAATCCCGTCCGGTTTCAGCTTTTGCAACTCCGCGAAATACGTTTCCGCCCGGACATAAGTATTCCCGCGATCCGCGACATTTTTCAAACGCCTGTCAATATGCGGCGCGCTCGTAACTTTTATCTTCTCGTTGCCCTCAAGATCAATAAACGTAATCTCAAGATACAAAGGCCGGTCTTCATACTCAAAAATATCAGGCGGCCTGTTGTGATAACCCCTCTCATTCTCGGAATTGGAAGAAGCAACCGGCGTCCGGGCAGCGGGGACTTTCTCAGGCGTCCAGAACGAAGCGTCATCGGACAGCTTCCATTTTCCCGGTTTCACGATACGGCCCGTTTTGTTCCGGGCGAAAGCGCGGTAGGTCTCTTCATCAGGAGGTATGGCGGCAAGGTAGCGAATATCGTCATCGCGGGCATAAAGAAAATCCGCCACATCCAGCGCTATATCGGTACTCATCCGCTCGATATTATCAACCGCGAAAGTATTCAAAGCCGTCACCGACCCGTCAACCGAAATTCTCCCCATCTCGGACAGAACCGAATGCGCCTTCTGCGTAAGCTCCCGCGTACGCAACTCCAAATCCCCGCCCAGGTATCTGGCCTGAGTCCAGGCAATAAGCGTAAGAAGAATCAGCGGAATAACCTTAATAATAACAAAAATAAGAATAAGCTTCATCCGCATCCCGATCCCCAGCCGCGTGAGGAAACGCCCAATATGCAGTTCAAAGAAGCCTATGATTTTTTTCACTCGATAAATCCTGTACACCCGATTTCAAACTATGACTTTACCTTCAAGCGCGAACCCTGTCAATCACGGAAAATGTTCCACAGGAATCCGGGCGCGTTTTTTTGCCCGCGCCGCGGGCAAAAAAACCGGGCTTTCCGCTCCAAGTCCTCGGATTTGCCAATGCAAATCCTGTGGGCTTTCCGCTGCAATCCCTCGCGCAGCAGCTTAGAACCAGAATTTTTACCGCGAAGTCGAAAAAGTTAAATAAGTTTTGCCC
>JAISAF010000333.1 GCA_031266855.1 Spirochaetales bacterium | reverse complement strand
TTTGACCGGATTGAGGATCTGAGGCCGCTTGACCGTAAACCGGGCATACCTCATCTGAAGTACCGCCTCCCGTTCGGGAATACTGCTGCGGCTGTCCCGCGGAATCCTTCCCGCTACCCGGCCCTGGCACCGCTTCTTCCGTATTTCATCCAAATACCCGCCTGTTTCCCGCTGTCATCCGGTTCTGTACTATCCGTATCAGAAACGCTTCGCCCAGTTCTCCGGCTTTGGCAAACAGTTCGTACATATCCCCTTCCCGGTCACAGACGCTTATCACCTTCACCCCTTCCGGAATATCCGCCGTGCTCCGCTCCAGGGTTTCGAGCCACCGGAAACTTTCTTTTTCCTCTGCCGGACGCGCCTTTTTACTGTCATGACTTGCCGGTTCGTCCCCGGGCTCCGGCCGGTTATAGCCTGACTGGTCCAATACCCCCAGAACCAGCCCGTCAGCGGTTACCGCAATGCAGCTATGGATATTGACCCCCAGGGTCTTGTCGCTGATATACCCTATCCCTTCCGTCTTTATATGGGTGTTGTAGTTTACCCCGGTAGTATCCTGAACCGCCAGAATGGGGCCGCCATACTCAGCCATCCTCCGTATCGTTGCCTCCCGGTGTGTCCTGATAATTTCCTGCCGGTCAAAGTCCTCATTCCCCGGCATCCGGTAGGCAGCCTTGGCTTCGGCCCGGTTTTCGCTGCTGTACAGGATTGATTTATCCGGCTGTTTCCCCAGGGTTTCCATGGTTCTGATAAACCGGCCTTTCAGCCGGGCGGAGTGAAAATCCAGACCGTTAAACTCTTCTGCCATATCGAAACTTTTCTCCTGTGCCATATTCCCCTCCCAGAGCTTTTGGCGTGTATGGGCAGAATTATAGCACAGGCTGCAAAAATTGTGGGTCAAGTTTAGCGCAAGCGGCGGGGGATGGTTGTTTCCGATAGGTATGGATTGTACCTGCGGGTTTAATACCAGCGTCATCCAACAATGCAGCAGAATTAAGAACCGCCCCAAGGGGCGGGACTGGTCGCAATTTTGCTTCCGCAAAATTGCTGCTCGTCCATGCAGCCTGGGTATTAAACCCGCTTGCCGGAATAAAGCAAATTATTTCTGTAAATTATAAAAGAACAATAGATGTCGTAAATAATGGAGCGCGGGAAAACCGCACATAACCGGCCGACCGCAAAATCGCAACGCGATTTTGCGGGTTTTAGCCGCTGGTGCGCGCGCCAGGGATTCCGGGGGCGCGATAGCGCCCGCTACAATCCATACCTATCGGAAAGCGACCGTCTTCGGGCGCATTGTAGCGGAAAGCCCACAGGAAGCGCATCGGCGCTTCCGAGGACTTGCAGCGGAAAGCCCGGTTTTTTACGGCATCGCCGCAAAAAATGCGCCATAATGCCTGGCGTTTTTTTACTTTTTCCTGATTTTTATGGTATAATGCTGTGCAGCGTAATTCTGTAATTTAAGGAGAGATAATATGACAAATATCATTGCGAGTCCCAGCCGCTATATTCAGGGGAATGGAGTTCTTGGCGAGTTGCGCCTGTACGCGGAGAAACTGGGAAAGAAGTTTTTTATTCTGGTAAGCTCCTCGGGGAAAAAACGCGTCCAGGATATTATTCAGTCGGGTATCGCCGGATCGGATATAGCTGTCCATTTTGAGATTTTTACCGGAGAGTGCAGTCGAAAGGAAATTGAGCGTGTGCGGAAGGCTTTCAGCGGGTCGGGGAGCGATCTTATTATAGGTATTGGCGGGGGAAAAATCCACGACACGGCAAAGGCGGCGGCTTTTTACGAACAGGCGCCGCTTATCATTGTTCCCACGATAGCTTCGACCGACGCGCCGTGCAGCGCCCTGTCGGTGATTTACAGCGAGGCAGGTGTTTTCGAGGAGTATCTCTTTTTCCCTTCCAGCCCGAATATGGTTATTGTGGATACGGGTATTGTCGCGGCCGCTCCTTCCCGGCTTCTTGTAGCGGGTATGGGAGACGCCCTTGCGACATATTTTGAGGCGCGGGCCTGTGTCGCTTCGCAGGCGACAAACTGCGTGGGCGGAAAGGCGGGTCTGGCTGCTTACAAACTGGCCCAGCTTTGCTACGAAACTCTGCTTCGTGATGGTTATAACGCCAGAATCGCGGCGGAAAACGGCATCTGTACAAAGGTGGTGGAAAATATTATTGAGGCGAATACCTATTTGAGCGGCATCGGTTTTGAAAGCGCCGGGCTTGCGGCGGCCCACGCCGTTCACAACGGCATGACGGCAATTGAGGAAACCCACGCTTTCTATCATGGTGAAAAGGTTGCCTTTGGTACGCTTGTGCAGCTTGTTCTGGAAAACGCTTCAAATGATCTTGACGACGCTTTTACATTCTGCGAAGCCGTGGGACTGCCCATAACCCTCGCGGATTTGGGAGTAAAAAATCCTGATCCCGCGAAACTGAAAAAAGCGGCGGCTCTTGCCTGCGCCGGCGGCGACACAATGGGGAATATGCCCTTTACCGTAACGCCGGATATGGCGTATAACGCCATCCTGGCCGCGGACGCGCTGGGCCGCGCACGGGCCGGCACAGTTTCCTAGTACCCGGTAACTCTTAAAATTTTACCACGAAGCCGAAGACGGGCAAGGTCGAGGACGGGTAAGCAAAAGAGGAAGAAAGAATTGGAGGTTCTCAAAGTCCTTTTTTTTATTCGACTTCGCGGTTATTTTACCAGGTAAATTTTAAGCGTTACAACGCACTATGTTTCCCGCTTCTTTCTATACTCAAGGTAATCCCAGCGCGTTATGATGCCAAGGAGCCTTTTATCTTCCACGATGGGGATGCGGCCGGCGTGGTGCCTGACCATAAGCCGCTCGATTTCGCGCATGGTTGCCACGGGGGCGGCGCAGATGGCGGGTTTTGTCATGTAAGCCTTGACCATGAGTTTCATGTTGCCCGTTCTTCGCCCTTTCATAATATCGTGCAGGCTGATGAAACCAGTAACCTCGTTTTCGGCATTGATGACAGGAAGTCCGCTTAAATCCGTTTTTTCCAGCATCATGGAGGCTTCCATAAGAGTCATCGTCTCGCCGACGGTATGAACATTCCTCTTCATAATATCGGCGGCGCGGGTGGCGGGCTTCAATGCCCACTCAAGACGCGCAAGGAACTGTTCGTAAAAAACGGCTCCCTCCTGATCCGTGATTTTTGCCGAAGCCGCCGCCTGGTGGCCGCCCCCGCCGTATTCGTGAATAATTTCATGAAGATCTATTTTTGGCTTCTGGCTGCGGGCGATAAGCAGAACTGTTTTTGTTTTCGGAATAAAGAAAACCGCGAAATACGCATCGGGATTTTCGAGTTCCATGATTTTATCCACGACGCCGGCAAGGCCGGGAACATTCTCCTCCAGCTCAAGATATGTTGTAAGAATGATGTGCCCCTGGATTTCCAGTTTTTTCCGCGCCTGAAGCAGCCGGCTCAGGACCTCATACTGCCGGTCTTCCTTGACAGTCTCCAAAAATGATTTTACCAGCTTCAGGGACGCTCCCATATCCAGAAGCCAGGCGGAAGCCTCGAAATCGTCCCTGGTGACATTTTCGTACGTAAGCCTGCCCGTATCCGCGTAAATCGCGGTAAGCGCGATGGTAGCCTGTTCCGCCTCAAGGCGCAGCCCGTTGTTCATCGCGAGTTTCACCAGATACGAGGTATTGGCGCCCACCGAAGCGCCTTCCCGTTTCGCGCCGAGGATGTCGCAGTTTTCAAGCTGATGATGGTCGATGACGCGGATGTTCGGATTCGGATTGCGTATATAGGAAAAAAATTCCGAAACCCGCGCCGCCACACAGGTATCCACAATAATAATATTTTCGATTTCCTCATCCGCAATATCTTTCGGATAAAGAAAATCAAAATGCCCGCTGTACATACTATACAGATTCTGCGCCGCCGGTTGCACAAGACCGCTTGCCACCAGGCGGTAATCAGGATGAAGTTTTTTAACAAGGATAAGCGAACCAAGACAGTCCATATCCATGTTGCTATGACTAAATGCTATATTCATTGCACCTATTGTATTTTATACGGGCGTCCTGTGTAAATACAGGAAACTACAGTCAGCCAAGCCATCTTTGGGCGCATTTTTTTGGGCGCGCTTCGCGCGCCCAAAAAAACCGGGTTTTCCGGGACTCCGCTATCGCTGCGGCCCCGCCTTGCGTCGTGGCTGCTTCGCATCCCTCCAATCCCTTGCGCATGGCAGCTTTAGAACCAAGCCCCGGAATTGCCACAGGCAATTCCGGGGGCAGCTAATTGCCTTTTGCAATTAGCTGCCCACAGCCA
>JAISAF010000247.1 GCA_031266855.1 Spirochaetales bacterium | reverse complement strand
TGCGCAAAAAACCGCGTGGGGTGACGGCCCGGTGGCGGCCCGCCGCTCGCTGGGCGCGCGCCAGGGATAGGAGCGGAAAGCCCGCAGGCCCGCCGCGGGTGGGCCGAGGACTTGGAGCGGATAGCCCGGCCCCGGCGCTCCGCGCCGGGGGGGCGCCCGAATTTCTTTAAAAATATTCGTAATGGTAAAATTCTGTTGCCAGTGAATCAGCAATCGGTTATCATGCGCACATGTATGAGCGGAACAAACGGCATACAGTTTTGGGGATAGGATCATACAGCTATCCTTTCGCGGCAGGTCAGAATAAGCGTTTTTTGCCTGAAAAGCCGTTGACGGCCCTTGATTTGATAAATAAGGCCGTTACGCATAACGTAAAAGTAGTACAGCTTGCGGACAATCTTTATTTGCAAAATCTTACGGACGGGCAGTTAGACGCTATCTCCTGTCAGGCTCAGCAGAACGGTATAAGCCTGGAAACGGGTCTGCGGGGAATTTTGCCCGATAATCTGGCACGTCATATATATCTAAGCCGGCGGCTGGGATCGCGTCTGTTACGCTGCGTTATAGACGCAAGCGGATATGAGCCGGATGTGCGGGAAATATGCGGGGCTTTTACCGCGCTGCTGCCGGCGTTACACGAAACCGGTATTACAATTGGTATAGAAAATCATGACCGGTTTTTCGCACGGGAATTTGCGGAAATTATTGAAACTGTTGGGGACAAACATGTTGGGATTGTTCTGGATACAGTCAATTCCTTTTCAAAGGAAGAACGGCCGCATGAGGTTCTGGACATACTGGCGCCGTATGCCGTTTGTTTTCATGTAAAAGACTATACCATCCGGCGCCGTACCGATGCGCAGGGGCTTGTCGTTACTGGTACTGTCGCTGGTGAGGGCAGGCTGAATATCCCCTCTATGCTTGATGTGTTGCGGGAACGGGCGCCCCGGGACTTTAGCACGATTCTGGAATTCTGGATGGAACCCGCGGAAACACTTGCCGCTACTCTCGCAAAAGAAGAACACTGGGTAGCGGAAAGCATTAAATATTTACGGGGACTTATACCAGACTGATATTCCTGTTTCGTTTTTGCATAGAAGATCAGGGTTCTGCGCATTTCCTTTTTTCCCAGTCATTATCGCGCATTCTGTGAGCGCGATAGCGCCTAATACAATCCATACATAGCGGAAACAGCCCTGAATGGGGCGCATTTTTTGCGGTCAGGGAATTGCGCCGCAAATTCCCTGACCGCAAAAAACCGGGCTTTTCGGGACTCCGCTATCGCTGCGGCCCCAGCGCTCCGCGCTGTGGCTGCTTCGCATCCCTCCAATCCCTTGCGCGAAGAGCCTTCTACGGAAAATTATAAGCGGTAACTGTTAAACTGCCTGCTGTTTTCGAAGTCCCGTACCTGTTCCCCCGAAACAATCACAGCGAATTTTGTTGACAGATTTTAAAAACAGGGTTTACAGTGGCTATATCCTATAGGATATAGGATATAGTTTAGGATTTTAACCTAAGAGTCTGTTCAATAGCTTGAAAAGCCCCTGGGTGCGCCAGGGATAGTAGCGGAAAGCCCACAGGTCCGCCGTAGGCGGGCCGAGGACTTGGAGCGGATAGCCCGGTTTTTGGCGCGAAGCGCCAAAAAGGCGCCCAAATTCCGAATTACAAGTGGGTTTTTGAACAGGCTCTATAAGGAATATTTGAAAGGATTTTGAGGAAATATGTGCCTGTATGCCTTCCGAAATAAAAAAACCGGAACAAAAAAGATTACTGACTCATATAAATCTCTCTGGGAAATCGCGTATACGTCAATCCGGCGCAAAATACTGATTGGTGAATTTCTTGCAGATACTCCAATTGTAGTCAGCAAACTGAGTGAAGAAATGGGGATGAGCATAATCCCGATACGGGAAGCCGTAAGATGTCTGGAAAACGAAGGGCTTGTCAATGTTGTCCCGCACAAGGGAGCTGTCGTAGCGCGTTATGATATCCGTGACATTGAACAAATTTATGATGTACGTAGAATTCTTGAAAGCCGGGCAATGTTCCTTGCGGTTCCTAATATTACACCAGAGGCCGTTTCCCACCTCAGGGGTTTTATACAGGGAATTGAGGATGCTTTGATGGCGGATGATTTTGAAAGTTATTTGACGGCAAATAATGGATTTCACCAGACATTATACGGATATTCAGGAAATGTGTGGCTGTGTAAAATGATTGACGACCTGTGGTTCCTTACGGTCCGCTCAGTTGCGGCCATGAAGTGGTCCTGCGAACACCGGCAAAGGATGATTACTGACCATCAGAAAATCGTACAATTGCTTGAGGAACACGCGAGTCCCGAATTTATGGAAAACTTCATTGCGCAGCATGTGGAAACCGCGAAACAGGGCGTTATCCAGTATGTTAAGAAACAATCCTGCGACAGGAACACGATGACCAGTTAAGTTTATCTGGATATGACTTTAAATTTATAGATTTGGAGGATACATGCGGGTAAAAGCGATTGTCAAAACACAGCGGCAGCCGGGAGCGGAGTTTACCGGTTTTGAACTTCCCGAAATGGGGCCAAACGATGTACTCGTGAAAGTCGCGGCATGCGCGATATGTGGAACCGATGTTCATATCTACGAGTGGAATGACTGGGCGGCGCGTACTTTTGAAAAATCGTATGGCCCTTTGCCCCGGATCATGGGGCATGAGTTTTCAGGCGAAATCGTTGAAACCGGGAAGAATGTTACCAAGGTCAAAGTGGGAGACCGTATTGCCGCGGAGACTCACATTCCATGCGGTTCGTGCTTTTTATGCCGTACGGGAAAGCAGTATAATTGCCAAAATATAAAACGCTTCAGGACGGGAGTATTCGCCGGTTATGCGGTTATTCCGGAATTCAGCGCCGAGATTATTCCAGAGAATGTTACATATCATACAGCATCTTTATTTGAACCGTTTGGGGTCGCTGTTCACGCAGTGAGTTATGTCCGCATGGTTGGCGATACTGTCACGGTTATCGGCGCGGGGCCAATAGGTCTTTTTGTTGCGCATTTGGCGAAAACTATGGGCGCCGCGAAAGTCTTTATAACAGACATAAGTGATTACCGCCTGGGCCTGGCAAAAAAAGTTGGAGCTGATGCTGCTATAAATGTTAGAAATGCCGATCCTGTTGCCGTTGTAAAAGACGCGACACAGGGACTGGGATCGGGCATTGTTATTGAAACTTCCGGTAACGCGAAAGCGGTAAAACAGGCATTTGAAATTTTGCGTAAAAACGGTTCCCTGTGCATGGTCGGCCTTCCCCCGGAACCTGTTGTACTGGATGCGGGAGCGGATATTGTCTGGAAAGCCGCTGTGGTGTATGGCATTCATGGGCGGGATACTTTTACAACATGGGAAATCGCAAAAAACCTGGTTTCATCGGGACGGGTTAATTTGGAACCATTCATAACGCATAAGTTTCCTTTTCAGGATTACAAGACAGGTTTTGATCTCGCGATTGCAGGGGAAGCGGGAAAAGTCCTGCTTTTGCCGGAATGATGCGCGGATAGAAAAATTATGAACGAACTATACAAAAAAGGAGAATGCGGAAATGAAAAAGATTTGTCTGGAAATGCGGATTATGGCTTTTGTTGCTATCGCGGCATTAGCGGCCTGTGGTAATTCTCAATCGGCGGGTTCGTCATCATCTGCCGGGACGGTTAACCTCAAATTTGATATGCCTGTGCCAATTACAAGTTCCTGGGGCGTTGGCGCGGAGCGTTTTGGTCAGCTCCTTGCCGAAAAATCCGGCGGCCGGTATGTTTTGAAAATTTTCCCGAACTCACAGCTTTCTGGCGGTAGTCAGCCGCAGGCATTACAGATGCTACAGGCGGGCGACATTGATGTAACTATTCATGGTTCGCTGACATGGGCAGGAGGCAATGTCCGGATAGCTACACCCGCCATGCCCTGGCTTTTTACCACATGGGAAGATGCCGCGGTTGTCCTTAATGGGGAAGGAGGAAAACTCCTTGCTCAAATTGTACGCCAAACAGGCGCTGAACCGCTTGCTTTTGGAATTTCCGGATTCCGGCAGCTTTTTAATAACATTCGTCCTGTTAAATCGGTCGCTGATCTTCGTGGCCTGAAAATCCGTGTGCCCGGTAATTCAATGTATATAGATTTATTTAAGATACTCGGCGCTGACCCCATAGCCATGAACGCTTCGGAACTTTACACCGCGCTACAACAGGGTGCGGTTGACGGGCAGGAGAATCCAGCCGATATGACCATTACCCAAAAATTTTGCGAAGTCCTGAAGTATATGACAGTGTGGAACTATTCATGTGAATGGACAATTCTTTCGGTGAGTAATAAAGTTTGGAATGGCCTTAGCGATGCGGACAAACTGATCTTCGGTGAAGCAGGCCGGACCGCGATGACCGAACAAATTGCCGCAGCGCGTGAACGGGACGAAATTTGTATGAAACAGCTTGTTGACGAATACGGGATACAGATCGTTAAACTAACGCCGGAAGAACTCACTGCCTTCCGCAACATGGCAAAACCTCTCTATGATCAATATCGTGATGTAATGGGAACTGAACTTTACAGGGCTTTTGGTGTAAAGGAGTAGAGGATGCTCCGAAAACAGATATCTGCTGCTACAGGGATGATGCTATGAAATTATTTGGAAAAATTCTTGATTGGTTTGAAGAGATTGTTATGGGCGTCGGCTTGTTTGTTATGGTTGTGTTTAACTTTCTTAATGTTATCTGCCGTTTTTTTCTACCGCAGACGCCCTTTTCTTTTACTGAGGAACTCACGCTGCTTCTTTTTATGTGGGTTACAATGCTGGGTATTTCCTGTGGATACAAACGGGGTGCGCATACGGGTCTTTCTTTGCTTACGGATGTACTGCCAACTGCCATGAAGAAGATATGTGTTGTTTTCGCGACTTTTGGCTCACTGGTGTTGATGGGAGTGTTATTTTGGTCGGGTTCAGTAATGGTTCAGAATCAGCTCAAATTCGGCAATATCATGCCAGGGCTCAAAATTTCAGCAGCTTTTGGCGGTCTTTCGATGCCCATCGGATCCACTATTGTTTTTTTTCGGGTTATACAAACGGGGATACAGAAAGTGCTTGAACTGGATAAGCAGGAGGGGCAACGATGACAGCGATTTTGCTTTTTGGATCATTTTTTCTGTTTGTTTTACTCAATCTTCCAGTAGCGGCCGCAATTGGTTTGGCGTCAATTGCAGGAACGCTGCTGGAAGGCCTTTCCCTGACAAGCTTTGCAAATTTAATGTATTCCGCTGTTTCTAAGAATGTACTTCTTGCAATCCCTTTTTTTATCCTTGCAGGCGTTCTTATGGAATATGCTGGTATTTCCCGCCGGCTCATCCAGTTTGCCCTGGTTTGTGTGGGTCATTTCAAAGGCGGACTTGCTATTGTCGTCGTTGTGGTTTCCTGTTTTTTTGCGGCCATATCTGGTTCCTCACCGGCAACAGTCGCTGCGTTAGGCGGAATACTCATACCGGCAATGGTGTCAGGCGGATATAATAAGAATATGGCCGCTTCGCTGGTTGCTGCATCGGGTGGTATAGGCATTATTATACCTCCCAGTATAGCTTTCGTTATCTTTGCCATGCTATCCGAGATTTCCGTTGGTAGTTTATTTATGTGCGGGATTGTACCGGGACTTGTTATGGGTGTTGCTTATTGTCTTGCGGCTTTTTGGTCGATCCGAAAGGAAAAGACTATAATAAAACGGGACAAAGCCAGTCTGAAAGAATGCCGGGAAGCTTTTAAAAATGCGGTTTGGGGGCTTCTGACGCCGGTAATTATTTTAGGCGGCATTTACGGCGGTATCTTTACTCCAACGGAATCGGCAGGCGTTGCTGTTGTTTACGGATTATTTGTCGGGCTTTTCGTCTATAAAGAGATCAAACTAAAACATCTCTGGCGGCTGTTTGTAGATTCAGCGCTGACATCGTCGGTCGTTATGTTCATTCTTGCCTGTGCCGGAGTACTCGGGTGGTTGTTAACGGTTTCCGATATTGCACTAAAACTTTCGGAAAACCTTATGAGTTTATCTTCGAATCCTTATATAATTCTATTGCTTATCAATATCCTTTTCCTCATCGCAGGCTGTTTTATCGAAGCTAATTCTGCCTATTGTATTTTTTTACCGATCCTATTGCCTATTTTAAATACGATTGGGTACAATACCTACGCATTTGGCGTATTTATGGTATCCAGTTTTGCAGTAGGCATGGTTACCCCTCCTGTGGGAGCTAATTTATATGTGGCCTGCAATATAGCAAAGATTTCGATGAAAGATATCTGTTCGCGTATCTTTCCGTTTGTTGTCGCGGGAATGATAGCGGTACTGTTGTTTACCTACGTTCCGGATATTTCACTCTTTTTGCCCCGCCTTTTAGGAATTCGGGTGTAAGGGAGACGTAGCCGTAAGCGACGTTGCGTTGTAGCGGAAAATGGTGCTAACGGCGAAGCCGGATATTTCAGCCGGATTCGTACCCGTTATGAATACATGTCAAAATCCCAACGGATGGCAGCTAAGAGCCTGTTCAAAATCTCATTTGTAATTCGGAATTTGGGCACATTTTTGGCGCATAGCGCCAAAAACCGGGCTTTCCGCTTCAATTCCTCGGATTTGCTTATGCAAATCCTGCGGGATTTTCGCTGCAATCCCTTGCGCACGCACAGCGGCAGCGCAAAATCGCTTTGCGATTTTGCCACCAGCCAGGATGCATGGGTGAGCAGCAAAATTGCGTATGCAATTTTTCGACC
>JAISAF010000177.1 GCA_031266855.1 Spirochaetales bacterium | reverse complement strand
ATCGCGGCATGGCGTTTACGCGCGGTTTTGTGTTATGCGAAGCATAACACAAAACCGTTGTGGCCGCTGATGCGCGCGCAAGGGATTGCAGCGGAAAGCCCGCAGGAAGCGCGCATTGGCGCTTTCCGAGGACTTGGAGCGGAAAGCCCGGTTTCTGTGGGCGCGCGAAGCGCGCCCACAGAAATGCGCTAAAAACTGACTGGCGGCTATGGGCCTGACCTCTTCTCTCTTTTTCCGTGTTTGTGTTATTATGAGGAAATTCTTTATTTTTAGCTGTCCGCTAAGGGAGGCGCGTTTGTATAGCCAGGTTGATCCCAGGGTAAGTTTTCCGAAACTGGAAGAGGAGATTCTCGCGTTTTGGGGGGAGAACGATGTTTTTGGGGCGTCTATTGAGGGGCGCAGGGCGGGGGGGCGTGAGTTCGTTTTTTATGATGGGCCGCCTTTCGCGACGGGTTTGCCGCATTTTGGGCATTTTCTGCCGGGGACGATTAAGGATATTATTCCGCGTTACAAGACGATGAAGGGTTATATGGTGGAGCGGCGTTTTGGCTGGGACTGTCATGGGTTGCCGGTTGAGTACGAGATGGAGAAGGAGCTGGGGATTTCGGGTAAGCGCCAGATTGAGGAGTATGGTATCGCGAAGTTCAACGAGGCGTGCCGTTCGATTGTGCTGCGTTATGTGAAAGAGTGGCGGCGTATTGTTACGCGGATGGGCAGGTGGGTTGATTTTGATAATGATTATAAGACGATGGATCCGGATTATATGGAGTCGATCTGGTGGGTGGTGAAGCAGCTTTGGGAGAAGGGGCTTTTGTATGAGGGGTACTATATTCTGCCGTATTGCCCGCGCTGTTCGACGGTGCTGTCTAACCACGAGTTGAATCTGGGTGGCTACCGGGATGTGCAGGATCCTGCGATTACGGTTAAGTTTGAGCTTGCTGGCGAGCCGGGGACTTTTATTCTGGCTTGGACGACGACGCCCTGGACGCTGCCGTCAAATCTGGGTCTGGCTTTGGGGAGTGATATTGTTTACGCGAAGGTGCGTGATGGGAAGGAATGTTATATTCTGGCGAAGTCGAGGCTTGCTTCCTACTATAAAAACGAGTCTGATTACAGGCTTGAGTGGGAGAAGCCTGGTTCGGCTCTGGCGGGGCTTGCGTACAGGCCGCTTTTCCCTTACTTCGCGGGTCTTGCTTCCCAGGGGGCTTTCAAGACCTTAAATGGCGATTTTGTTAGTACTGAGGATGGGACGGGTATTGTGCATATCGCGCCGGGTTTTGGCGAGGATGACTACCGTGTGATGAAGGACACGGGGGTTCCGGTTGTCTGTCCTATTGACGGGGAATGCAGGTTTACCCCGGAGGTTTCCGATTATCAGGGCTTGTTTGTAAAGGACGCGGACAAGGCTATTATCAGGCGTCTCAAGGATGAGGGCCGTCTGGTACACCGCGAACAGTATGTGCATTCCTATCCGCACTGCTGGAGGTGCGATTCCCCGCTTATTTATCGCGCGATTTCTTCGTGGTTTGTGAATATCGCGAAAATCAAGGATCGCATGGTTACGGCGAATCAGGAGATTTACTGGATGCCCGAACATATCAAGGACGGGCGTTTTGGTAAGTGGCTTGAGGGCGCGCGGGAGTGGGCGATTTCCCGCAACCGCTATTGGGGAAATCCCATTCCTATCTGGGTCTGCGGGGACTGTGGTAAAAAAGAGTGTATCGGTTCGCGGCAGGAGCTTGAGGAAAAATCCGGGAAAAATCCCTCTGACCTGCATAAGCATTTTGTGGATGATATTGTCTGGAAGTGTTCCTGCGGCGGCGAAATGCGGCGGGTTCCTGAAGTGCTGGACTGCTGGTTCGAGTCGGGTTCCATGCCCTATGCGCAGAACCACTATCCTTTTGAAAACAGGCGGCATTTTGAGGAGCACTTTCCCGCGGATTTTATTTGCGAAAGCCTTGATCAGACGCGCGGCTGGTTTTACACGCTGCACATTCTGGGTACCGCGCTGTTTGGCAAACCGGCTTTCCTGCACAATATAACAAGCGGTCTGGTTCTGGCGGAGGATGGGAAAAAAATGTCGAAGTCCCTGCGCAACTATACGGATCCGGTGGATGTCATCAACACCTACGGGGCCGAGGCTTTGCGGCTTTTTCTGATGCGCTCGGCAGCTACGCGCGCGGAGGAAACGAGATTCTCCGACGAAAACGTGCGCGAGACCTTGAAGACTGTCATCATTCCCCTGTGGAACGCCTATAGTTTTTTTGTTACTTACGCGAATATCGACAATGTCTCGCCTTCCCGCGGGCCGGAGAATCCGGTGAATCCTCTGGACAGGTGGATTCTGTCGGAAACGGAACGGCTTGCCTCCGAAGTCAGCGCGGAGCTGGAGCGCTATGATCTTCCGCGCGCCATTGAACCCATTGTTGAGTTTATTGACATTCTGAATAACTGGTATATCCGCCGCTCGCGCAGGAGATTCTGGCGCAGCGAAAACGACAACGACAAGGCGGAGGCTTACCAGAGCCTGTGGCACGTACTGACGCGGCTTTCAAAAATCATGGCGCCGATTATGCCCTTTATTTCCGAAGCGGTTTACCGCAACCTGCGTACTCCTGATATGCCGGAGTCGGTGCATCTGTGCGATTATCCTGTCGCCGAGGAGGAAAAACGCGATACCAGCCTTGAGCTGAAAATGAAAACCGTGCGCACGGCTGTTTCCATGGGGCGGGCCATACGGAGCATGCACGCGATTAAAACCCGCCAGCCCCTGAAAGCCCTGTATCTGGTAACAAAGAATCCGCAGGAGAAAAACATCCTCCTTGAAATGGAAGACATCATCCGCGAGGAAATCAACGTCAAGGAAGTAATCTTCCGCGACGACGAGGAAGACCTTGTGGAGTACAAAGCAAAACCCAACTACCGGACACTGGGCCGCGCCCTGGGCAAAGACATGAAAGCCGCGGCGGAAAAAATCGAAGCCCTGTCTATGGGCGAAATCTCCAGCCTTATGGAAGGCGCGACCCTGTCCCTGGAGATAACAGCCGGACGCGCTCTGGAACTGACAGCGCAAAGCGTCGAGGTGCGCCGCATAGAAAAACAAAACCTGAAAGTCTTAAACGAAGGTTCCCTGACCGTTGGCCTTGACCCGGAGATTACCGAAGACCTCAAAGCCGAAGGCATCATCCGAGATCTTGTGCGCGGCATTCAGAACGTCCGCAAGGAAAGCGGCCTGGATGTGTCGGACCGCATCGAAATCTTTCTGCACACGGACGGAGCCGAACTGCACGAAGCCGCGGAAGATTTTCAGGACTACCTGTTAAGCGAAACCCTTGGAACCACGCTCAGTTGGGAAAAGAAACCCGGCTCGCGCAAAATCGAATGCGGCGGCAAATCCTGCGCCGTTTTTGTAAAAAAAGCGGAATAAACACAAAAAAAAGCGGGCGCATTTCGGGGGCGCGTACGCGCCCCCGAAACCAGGCTTTCCGCTCCAAGTCCTCGGATTTGCCAATGCAAATCCTGCGGGCTTTCCGCTGCAATCCTTTGCGCGGCGGCCCAGCGGCGGGTCGCGTGCCTGTGAATGCAAAGCATTCACAGGCACGCAGGTTGCAGGCCGCGGATTTTTGCCGTGCAAAAATCCGC
>JAISAF010000140.1 GCA_031266855.1 Spirochaetales bacterium | reverse complement strand
ACTTATAGTGGTGTAACGGCCACGGGGCGCGGCGCTGTACTTGTGAAATACAGTTCAGCGGGCGTGGTGCAATGGGCGCGAAGCGTTTCGGCGGATACAAACCAGTCACAGTTTAGTTCCGTGACGGTTGACAGCGCGGGTAATGTATACGCCACGGGATATCAAAGGACTACGGGTACTTTTGACTACGGAAACGGGATAACGGTCACAGGGACATCTTCTATCGTTAATGTTGTACTGGTGAAATACAGCTCATCGGGTACGGCACAATGGGCGCGAAGCGTTTCGGCAGGTACAGGCGAGTCAATATTTAATTCCGTGGCGACAGGCGGCGCGGGCAATGTATACGCCGCGGGATATCAAGGCGGTACGGGGACGTTTGACTACGGCAACAGTGTAACGGTTACAGGGACATCGTCTAACCAGAATGTTGTACTTGTAAAATATAGCGAATAAGCGGGTTTTTTCGGGACTTCACTATCGTTCCGGCGCGAAGCGCCGGGGGTGTGTTCGCGTCCCCGCACTATGCAGTGCGGGGACGGGCAGAGAATTTGCGTTAGCAAATTCTCTGCCCGCCGCTGGGCGGCGCGAGGGATAGGAGCGGAAAACCCGGTCTTTGGGCCGCGGGCTGCGGCCAAAAATGCGCCCAAAAACAACAACGATACAATTCCCACCATAATGTATCCTGTTACTCTCGCCAGCAATTCTCAGTTTAAAGAAGTATCCTTCAAAATCAGGAAAACATCCAACTTGTTTACAATTTGGATGTTTTTACCACCAGTAACCCCTTTAAAAAGCAATCTGTATTTGTCTCATGCATCTGTTTAAGAAGGCGCGGGTGTCAGTGAAGAAAAATGGAGACCCTAAAAAGCGCAGGAAACGCGTTTTTCATTTAAGCTGACAAGGCCCGACGCGGGGAACAACACTATGACCGTAAAATCAGGCGGACTGTCTTTAGGCAGTCCGCGTCGCCGCAGGCGCCCTTCGGGAGGAGAACCCATTTTTTTTTCACTGACGGGACATGAGCTGCTAATGGTTTTTGATATGAGCCTAAACCGGGAATTGCTGCACTCTCGCGTCTATTATTTTTCATGGCGCTATGGTATATTTAACACGGAGTTAGATGCTCCGGGCCGCTACCCGTCACAGTGCGGGCGGCGGGTTATTTGCTGGAGGTTTTTTTGATGTTTTCTATCATGTTTGGCGTTGTAATTCTTGTCAGTTTTTATATCGGTCTGCATGGCCGCTTTTATCTGCGCGCGCTGGGCCTGCGTGTTCCCGCTTTGATATACTGGCCGCTTTTTTGGTTTATTTCCTGTTTGTATATTATTGTGCGCTGGGGCATTGGGACCCGGTCGGAGGGTGTTTTAAGTACCATCGGTTCCTACTGGCTTGCCGCTATTTCCTACTTTCTGATTCTGTTTCTTTTTTTCGATCTTGTCCGCCTCGCGAACCGTTTTTTCAGGTTCCTGCCGAAAAACTTTTCCGGCGCGCGTTACACAGGCATTACGGGAACCTTCGTTATTGCCGTGGTGGCGCTCCTTCTGGTTTACGGCACATGGAGGGCGCGCACGCCTGTTGTTACCACGTATACGATACAAACAGATAAACCCATACAGGGCGATCCGGCTATCGTGCTTGTCGCGGATCTCCATTTGGGAGGCATGATACAGAAAAAAGGCTTAGGCGAAATGGTGGATATGGTTATGGCCCAAAAGCCCGATATGATCCTTCTGGCGGGTGATATTCTTGATAATGCGATGAGCGTCTACACCGATCAGAATATGAGCCAGGAGATGAGCCGCCTGAAAGCGCCTTTGGGAGTTTTCGCGGTTCCGGGCAACCATGAGTATTTCGGCGCAAACGTTCCCGAATTCCAGAAACTTCTTGCCGCCGATGGCGTTCGCATGCTTATTGACGAAACCGTGGAAACAGGCGGATTCACTCTCATCGGCCGGAATGACCGCAGGGGCGGCGCCCGCAAAAGTATTTCCGATCTTGTGGAAGGCCTGGACAGGACGAAGCCCCTTATCCTGATGGATCACCAGCCCCGCGAACTTGAACTCTCGCAGGAAGCCGGCATAGACCTTCAGGTTTCCGGGCATACCCACGCGGGACAGTTCTGGCCCGTCACCATGGTAACGTATTTCATGTACGAAATCGATTATGGCCTCCTGCGCAAAGGCTCTACCAGTATTATTGTAACATCCGGGTATGGCCTGTGGGGGCCGCCTCTGCGCATAGGATCAACACCGGAAATTGTGCGCATCAAATTCGCGAAATAGAGGAACGCGGTGTTTGTTAGGCCAAATTCAGGATGTGCGATCAGGCGCATCGCCGCGTCGCGGCGACCGGGCTTTCCGCTGCAAGTCCTCGGATTTGCCGCTGCAAATCCTGTGGGCTTTCCGCTTCAATCCCTTGCGCGCGCCCCAGCGTCAGCCGCAACCCCCTGTATGCACAGCATACAGGGGGTTGCGGCTACACGGATACATAGGCGGCCCGCAAAATTGCATACGCAATTTTGCGGGCCAGCCGGGACACGCGGGCTGATAGCGGATTCGCGGCGTATACCGCGGAACCGGAAGTTTACCGGAATAAGTCAATTATAAGGAGTATCTGATGGCGGACGAAAATAAAACTCTTGGAATCATTGGTATTGACGCGGACGGCAAGGCCACTGTCCGCGAGCCGGTTTTTGTGAACCTGTCAAGTTACAAAAACTCGCGCTACCTTGATGTGCGGAAATTTTATGACAAAGACGGCAAATGGCTTCCCAGTACAAAAGGCGTTACTCTCCACGCCGAACAGTTTACCGAACTTCTTGGAATTCTAAGCGAACACAAAGAAGAAATCCTGAACTGGATAAACGGCAAAGAGTAAGGGATAAAACAAAAAAAGCGGCATGCTTTGAAAAGAAAATCACCGCAAAGCCGGAGAAGTCAAAAAAAGACCTAAGAGCCTGTTCAATATCTTGAAAACCCCCTGGGTGCGGCAGCCGGAACCGGGAAAGGCCGGGCCGAAGACGGTCCGCGGATTTCCGCAGCCGGAAATCCGGGGGAACCTCTAAAAACTTTCCATTGCTGATATTACGCACAGGAAAAAATTGCTGTTTTCACAGCAATTTTTTCCTTTAGAACCGGAAATTACAAAGTGAAAGTTTTTAGAGCTTCCCTTATGGGCAATTTGCTTGCGCAAATTGCCTCCGCCTGGTTCCACGCGCATAATTGCCTTTGGCAATTATGCACCCACGGAATTGCCAAGGGCAATTCCGTGACTTGATCCTGATCTGCCGCTCGCTGGTGCGCGCGCAAGGGATTGGAGGGATGCGAAGCAGCCACGGCGCAAAGCGCCGGGGCCGCAGCGATAGCGGAGTCCCGGAAAGCCCGGTTTTTTGCGGTTTGGGAATTTGGGTCGCAAATTCCCAAACCGCAAAAAAGGCGCCCTGGCTCCCGATTGCGCTTTGTGTGTGTTTTTGGTAGTATAGTGGCAGTTTTACTTTTTCGCATGGAGGAATTAGTATATGAAGCAGATGAAGATCGGAAAATCCGGTATTGAGGTTTCAGCGGTAGGTATCGGCGCGTGGGCTATTGGGGGGGACAGCAACTGGGGGCCGAGCGATGAGGCCGAATCGATTAGGACAATTCATAAGGCGCGGGAGTTGGGGATTACTCTTCTGGATACGGCGCCGGCTTATGGGCTGGGGCATAGCGAGGAGGTTGTGGGGAAGGCTCTTGAGGGAAGGCGCAAGGATTATATTTTGTCTACGAAATGCGGTTTGCGTTGGGATATCAAGGAGGGCGGTTTTCAGATGGAGCGGGACGGGATTCGTCTTTTGCGTAATACGAAACCTGAACGGCTGGCGGAGGAGGTCGAGTTAAGCCTGAAGCGTTTGAAGACGGATTATATTGATATTTATATCGTACACTGGCAGTCTTTGCCGGAGTTTCCTGTTCCGATTAGCGATACGATGGGTTTTTTGATGAAGCTGAAAAAAGAGGGGAAAATCCGCGCTATTGGGGCTTCCAACCTGAGTGTGGAAAATTTTCAGGAGTATATAAAATATGGCGATCTCGATTTGATGCAGGAGAAATACAGTATTCTTGATCAGGCTAAGGGAAGGAATTTTTTTGATTTGTGTGATAAAAACGGCGTAACGTTTCAGTGCTACTCTCCGCTGGAGCGGGGTATCCTGACTGGTAAGTATACGCTGGATACTCCGGTAAATATGGGGCTGGCCCGGAAGGGGATTAAATGGTTCCAGAAGGAAAACCTTCCTAAAATCGTTGAGCTTACGGAGAAATGGAAACCTCTGTGCGGGAAGTATAAGTGTACGATGACGCATCTTGTTATTGCCTGGACCGCGGCTCAGGGGAATGGCAAAAATGTGCATGTACTTGTCGGCGCGCGGACTATTCCTCAGGTGGAGGAGAACGTGGGCGGCGGCAGTGTTACGCTGGAGGCGGCGGATGTCGCTTCGATGAGCGCGGATGTGAAAGGGCTTTCGACATAAAATTTCCCGGGTCTTGAATCCGGTCGTGGTACGATAGCCGCGGTCTTTGCGGGCTTTGTCTGTAAAGACCGCGGGCCTGGCCCCAATTCTTTGAGGTTGATTAAGTCTCCGGCTTTTTCGACCATTGTTTTTTTGACGATTGATAGGTCAAAAAACTTCGTGGTTAAAAATTTCTATGGAGCGGATTTAGGTAAAGACAGCGGCGTATTTCCCGAAAGTAATACAATAGAGGTATTGTAGCGAAGGCGGGGGGCTAAAAAACAATGAAAAAGATTCTTGTTATAGATGAATCACCTCTTTTTCGTAATTTTCTGCGGGGAAAATTTGAGGCTTTTGGGTTTGAGGTCGCTCTGGCTGTGAACGGACTGGAAGGTTCGTTGAAGCTCCGCAGTTTTCTGCCTGATTTGATTATTACCGACTACGTTTTAAGCCGGAAGAGCTGTATGGAGTTTTTGCGTGAGAAAAAGTCGAATCCCAATACCGCGAATACGCCGGTCATTATGGTTTCAAATCCGATTGACAGGAACAGGCTGATCGAGATCGCCAAATATGGCGTTAAGAAGTTTTTCACGAAACCTTTGAAAATCGACGCATTCGTGAAAACGGTTTCCGAAATTCTCCAGGTAAACTTAAGTCTTGACTCGGCGCCCTGCATTATTTCGGCGCATTTCAACGATGAGGTTTTTATTATTGAGGTCGCTATGGGCCTGAATTCCGAGAAGATCGATCTCCTGCGTTTCAAGCTGACCGAGCTTTTGGATTTGTACGAAGTAAAGGAGCCGAAAGTTCTTGTCATTATGTCCAGCATAGATATTACGGCAAACGATTCGCTGAAACTTGGTTCCTTTCTGTCGGTTGTTGTCGAATATTCACGCGCGAAGCCGAAGTTTGTCAAAATCCTTACTACATGCGAATACATCCGTCAGTATGTGGAAGGAAGAAGCGATTTCTCGGAAATAGATGTTACCAGCAGTCTGGAACACGCTATGGACGGCCTTCTGGGGCGTAAGACCGGGTCCTATATTAAGGGCGACAATATGGGCTTGCAGGAGGAGTTTTTGTCCGCCGCGGCTCCCCGCAAGGAAGCCGATGAGGAGATTCAGATGCGTTTCGCGCAGGAGACGCCCGCTGTTTCCACTCTGGCAGACGCGGCGGCGAATATGTGCATCGCGGTTGTGGACGACGACCTGGTGATTCAGGAATTTATCAAAACCGCTTTTATCGATACGGGTTTTACCGTTGATACCTATAACAACGGGGATGAATATCTGAAATCGGGCAAGGAAGGGAACTACGATTTGATTTTTCTGGATCTTATGATGCCTGTCCTGGATGGTTTTGAAACCCTGCGGGCAATGGCCCTGCGAGGCATTAAAAAACCCGTAATTGTCCTTTCGGCTCTTTCCAAGCAGGAGACGGTTATCAAGGCTTTGCAGCTCGGCGTGCGCAGTTATCTGATTAAGCCCCTGAAGCCCGAGGAGATTCGGAAAAAAACAACGGAAATCCTTCATGCCAATTTTTAGAGCCTGTTCAAAAACCAATTTGAAATTCGGAATTGGGGCGCATTTTTTGCCCGTGGAATCCACGGGCAAAAAACCGGGCTTTCCGCTCCAAGTCCTCGGATTTGCTTATGCAAATCCTGTGGGCTTTCCGCTGCAATCCCTTGCGCAGCAGCTTAGAACCAGTTCCCGGAATTGCCACAGGCAATTCCGGGGCAGCGAATTACCTTTGGTAATTCGCTGCGCGTAACCAGGCGGTCGCAATTTTGTTCTGACAAAATTGCGTGATCTGCCACCAGGCGCGTAGCGTAGCGGAGTGCACGTATTTATCACCCCCGGCTGCCGCGGCCGCGCAGCGGCAGCGCAAAATCGCTCCGCGATTTTGCCACCAGCCAGGCCGCATGGGGTTTTTTTTGGATATTGAACAGGATCTAAGAGACTGTTCAATATCTGGAAAAACCCTGGGTGCGCAAGGGATTGGAGGGATGCGAAGCAGCCCCAGCGCTCCGCGCTGGGGCCGTAGCGGCAGCGGAGTCCCGGAAAGCCCGGTTTTTTGCGGTCAGGGAATTTGCGGCGCAAATTCCCTGACCGCAAAAAATGCGCCCAAATTCTGATATTGAAGTGAAATTATAAAGATTTTGAACAGTCTCTAAGGGGATAGTATGGATCAGGGAACCGGATTTCAGTCTGTATTTGAAAATTTTCCAATTGGGGTATTTGTGCTGGACGCTTCCGGCGCTGTTACCTTCGCAAATCACTATTTATGTAAACGGCTGGGAAAGCGGCTCCCGGAGGTTCTAGGCGCGCCTTTTTCCAGTTTTATTTATCCTTCCGACAGGTTCGCTTTTGTTTCCCGTTTCAGGGAAGCCGGCAGCTCGCAAAACAACCGTTTTGACATGATCTGCCGCTACGTGCGCAGCCAGAAAGAGGGGCTTGCTTCTCTTGTTATAACGTACCTGAATGAAGGCGCCCTGATTTTCGGTACTCTGGAAGATATAACCAGGCGGAAGAATGAGGAGACGCAGCTCCAGCGCGCCAAGGTGGCGGCGGAAAAGATGGCGCAGGCAAAAAGCGCTTTTCTTGCAAACGCGAGTCACGAGATTCGTACTCCGATGCATACTATCATCGGAATGACCGACCTTTTGTTTGATACGCGTCTTGATCTGGAGCAGAAGGAGTATTTGACCCAGATCCGCTACTCCGTGGATGTCCTTTTGGGCCTTATTAACAACATCCTCGATTTTTCGAAGATTGAATCCGGGAAGCTGTCGCTGGAAATTATTGACTGCGATTTTACCTCCCTTATTTCGGATGTGGTGGATATGATTAGCCTCCTGGCGCACAAGAAGAATCTGGAAGTCATTCTGGATATTTCGAGGGAGATTCCGCGCTGGGTGCGTACGGATCCCACGCGCATACGCCAGGTTATTATTAACCTTTTTAATAACGCGGTAAAGTTTACCTCCGAGGGCGAGATTCTTATCCGCGTTACGCCCGTGTATGAAATCGGGATACTCCACTCCGTAAAGGTGGAAATAATTGATTCGGGTATCGGCATTCCTGCCGGGAAGCTGGATCAGCTCTTCGAGGCTTTTACCCAGGTGGAGTCTTCCACATCCCGCAAGTACGGGGGCACGGGTCTGGGGCTTTCCATTTCCAAAAGTATTATCCAGATGATGAATGGAATTATCGATGTGAAAAGCGTTCCGGGGAAGGGTTCTACCTTCTGGTTTGTTATTCCCCTGGAACTGGTAAATGACAGCCCCGTGGATGTGGAGGCGGTTGTTGATGATTCGCTTGTTTCCAAAAGAATCCTGGTTGTGGACGATAATGAGTCGGCGCGGAAGGTTATCTGCGGCCTGCTTACGAATTATTTTTCAATGGTAGAGGAAGCCTCTTCCGGTACCCAGGCTCTTGAAATGCTGGGGCAGGCTTCTTTCGCCCCCGATCCTTTTTCCCTTGCCCTTGTCGATCTTCACCTGCCGGATATGGACGGCTGGCAGCTTGCCAGCGAGATAAAGAATAATCCACCCATAAAATATATGCCTCTTATTTTAATGACGCCTCTGGGAAGCAGTACGGAAGCAAAGATGAAACAGCTTGGCTGGTTTGCCCACTACCTGAATAAACCTGTTAAGGCCGCGGAACTTCTGGACTGCGTGGCGGGCGCCCTGTCGGGGGAAGCTCCTGAGGAAGAGCAAACAGCGGAACAGGACGCGAAGCCGCGCCCGCCTGCCAGCCGCCCTGGCTGGAAGATTCTTGTCGCCGAGGATCATCCGGTTAATCAGCAGCTTTTCAGGACGATTCTTGAAAAACTGGGCTACCCGGCGGTTCTGGCTGATAATGGCAGACAGGCTTTGGAAAAGGCCGCCGCCGGAAACTTTGATCTTGTCTTTATGGATATGCAGATGCCGGAGATGAACGGCCTGGAGGCGGCGAAGAGCCTGCGCGATATGGGGTACACGATGCCCATCATCGCCGTAACCGCGAACGTCATGAAGAAGGAGCGCGATCAGTGTTTTGCCGCCGGTATGAATGATTTTCTGGCAAAACCTTTCCGCGCGAAGGACCTTATTCCGGTTCTGGAAAAATGGCTTCCCGCAGGAGCCGCCGGGGGAAAACCCGTTACCCGCCGGGACGGGGCGGCTGGCAGTCAGGAAGATCGCGGCCCGTCCGCGGAAGGAGCCGAAGCGGTAAAAAGCGGGGAAGCGCCGGCTGCCCGGCAGGAGGATGAGGTGTTTGATTTTCCCGCAGCGGTGGAGACTTTTATGAATAAAAAGGACATTGTCGTGAATGTTATGCGCCAGTACCTGGAAAAAACCGGGAGCAGGTTTGCCGCAATAAAAAAAGCCCTTGATGAAGGGCAGTGGGATTCCCTTCGCGCCGAATCCCACGCGATCAAAGGCGGCGGGTGGAATCTGCGGACAAAAGCGCTGGGGGATGCCGCCGCCCGTCTGGAAAACGCCGCGAGGAACAGGGACGCGCTGGCCGCCGAAGCCGCCTTCGCCGGAGTCCTTGGCGAATATAAACGCCTTTCCGCGTATCTCGAAACGATACCGGAGTTTGCCCCGTATATGTCCGCGATAAACGCGCGGGAATATTTATCCATAAAAACCTGACCAGAGTGGGTTATGGCGCGTTTTTTTGTTTCGCACGCGAAACAAAAAAACCGGGCTTTCCGCTGCAAGTCCTCGGAATTGCCCATGCAATTCCTGTGGGCTTTCCGCTCCAATCCCTCGCGCAAGCGGCATGCTTTGAAGAGAGAAATCACCACGAAGTCGAAGAAGTCAGAATTAAGGAAGAGAAACGAGGCTTTGCCCTCCTTCTTCGCCTTCTTTGACTTCGCGGTAAAAATTCTTTGTTTTTTATGAGGAACCGCTGGGGGTTTGCCTTTCCTGAAACTTTTGTGTATACTGAACACCATGACTATCATGCTTCCCAAAATAGATTTTGCCTTTAAGCTCCTGTTCGGCGATCTGCGCAGCAAAAATATCCTTGTGGATTTTCTCAAAGCCGTCCTGCCCGAGCTGGCTGATGAGGAATTCGAGGTTATTACCATTGCCGACCCGCATCTGCGGCGGGAATTCAGCGGCGATAAACTGGAAATCCTGGATATAAAGATTCGTACCGCCAGCGGGAAAATCATCGATATCGAGATACAGATTTCCGATCTGCCGGAGATGCGGTCCCGGATAAGCTACTATCTGTCAAACATGATAACCGAACAGATAGGCAAAGGCGGGCATTACAGCGAACTCAAACAGGTCATTTGCATTGTCATTACGGATTACGATTTTATTCCTGAAACCCAGCGCTGCCATACGGTGTTCAGGATGCTTGAAAAGGATGAATATTTTCCGTTTAACGGCCTCATGGAAATAAACGTACTGAATCTGGAACGGCTTCCGGCTGATGAAGAGGGTAAGCTGC
>JAISAF010000119.1 GCA_031266855.1 Spirochaetales bacterium | reverse complement strand
CCGCACGGCAGCCCGGAATCAGAATTTTTACCGCAAAGTCAAAGAAGTTAAATAAGTTTTTGATCTCAAGTCTTTTTTTACCTCTTTTTTTGACTTCCTTTCTTTGCTTCTTCGCCCTTGCCATTTTTCGGCTTTGCGGTTTTTCCCTTTTCCTTCATGTGCTGCCGGTACAAGCTGCCGCTGTGTTGACGCAATAACGAATGCCTGGTAATATTATTCCGCCTGAATTTATCGGTTATTATAGAATGTGTCTACGGTCTGAATTTTTGAATCGCATATTGACAAAAAAATTGGTGGCATAATTAATTGTGGAACGTTTCTTTTGTAAAAAACGCTGACAAAATGGAGTCTTAAAATGAAAAACATCCTGCTCACTGTTTTTACCATTTCTCTTATCTCCTGTGTTTCAACCGCTAATATGGATAATATGGTTTCTTTTGATGACGCCATTCGTAACGCGTCAAATAATTTTGTGGAAAACATTCCGGCGGGCAGCAGGGTTGCTATACTTAACTTTAATTCACCTTCGGTGCGGTTTTCGGACTTTGTGACAGAGGAGCTATCGACTAGTCTAATAAACAGGAAATCATTCGTTATCGTGGAAAGGAAGGAGCTTGATGTAGTCCGCAAAGAAATGAAATTTCAATTATCAGGCGAGGTTAGTGATGAGACAGCCAAATCAATCGGTAAAATGCTGGGGGCGGAATATGTTATCTCCGGCTCCTTCGTTGATTTAAGGAGTTTTTACCGTATACGCTTCGTAGCGGTAAATGTTGAATCATCGGCAAGAGAGGCCGCCTCATCTTTTGATATTAGCGCACAGGATACAAGCATAAACGCTTTTTTTGAGGCTCCCCGGCCTGAGTCTCAAAGTACCGGCATTAATGGCAGATGGGTATATTTTGATGAAGATAATGAAGCCTTTATGCTGGAATTTAATGGCGAAAATTATATATTCTCCGCAAGTGACGCATGGTTTACCAAAGAAGAACTTGAATCATTTCTTGCTGGTAAAAACGCTTTGGATTTTGATGTTGTTTGTCTTGGTACTGTTACTCTTACCGATAAAACTATTTTCCTGCATTATACCGGGGACGATTTGGAAAACCTTAAAGAGGGCCTCGATGAAGGGGAGGGGATATACGGTTTTCTGGAAATTGAATTAAAATACCAAAAAAACGGAGAACGTTTAACTGTTTCCGGTGTTAAAGGGTTTAATGAGTCGGGCACTTATACCTTCGTGAAAAGATAATATCCTGCCGGGCTCAACCTGACGACTCACGGAATTTTTTAACCGCGAAGCCGGAGAAGTCGAAGAAGTAAGTCGCGGAAGTTTCCGTTTTTTAGTTTTTTTTAACTTCTTCGGCTTGGCAATATGCTGATAAAAAAACAAAATTTTTACCGCGAGTCGAAAAAATCCTTGCTCGGCGTAGTCTCCAGACTACGCCGCCCAAAAAGCAAGGCTCCCGCCTTGCGGATTTGGAACCCGGCGCGTGAAATTACCCTTTACAGGTTCGAAAAGCCGCAAGCGTGGACGCTTGCTTCTATCCCGGCGTAGGCAGAGCCTGCGCCGGGCGGGTATTTCATTTCTTATTCTTATTTTACTTCTTCGACTTCGTGGTGAATTTTTTCTTCAAGATGTGTCGCGCGGGAGCGCGAAGTGCCGCTGGGCGCGCGCAAGGGATTGGAGGGATGCGAAGCAGCCCCAGCGCTCCGCGCTGGGGCCGGCGCGATAGCGGAGTCCCGGAAAGCCCGGATTATGGCCCGTGGATTCCACGGGCAAAAAATGCGCCCAAATTCCGAATTACAAATGAGATTTTGGACAAGCCTAATAAGTTTTTGATCTTACGCCTTTTTCCGGCTTCTCCGGCTTCGCGGTTTTTCCTTTATCTTCCTTCCCAAAAAACTGCAAACCTTTTTTTATCCAGCGTCTTCCCGTTTTTCGTTTTTTCCTGTATACTGGGGTTCATGCCTCAAATACTTTTGCCTCTTGGCGCGAGTCTTGCCGGCCTGTGTCTGGTGCAGCTCTTTAATATTTCCGGCGGCGCTTTTATCGGCGCTATCGCCGGAGCCGCGGTAGTAAGGCTTCTATGGGACAAGTCCGTGCCGCCTCCCAAGCCCCTGCAATTTTTCGCACGCACGCTTATCGGAATCCTCATCGGAATTCCGGTAAACCGGCAGGCCCTCGCGGAAGCTTCCTCGGCCATCGTCCCGATAGCGTTTATGGTCATTGGCCTGATAGGTTTGTGTTTCTTCTCTGCCTGGCTAACCACGAAGATATCAAAACTGGATACCGCCACGGCTTTCTGCGGTTCCTCCCCCGGCGCGGCGACGACTATGGTAATTCTCGCGGACGACCTGGGAGGGCAAACCCCGATTGTCGCCGTACTGCACAGTCTCAGGATTATTCTTATTGTTATTCTGATGCCCGTCAGCGTAAAAATTTTTCAATCGGCGGAAGTTTTGACCGCGGCGGCGGACACGGTGATGGCCGCGCAGTCCGTCGCTCTGCCTTCCCCTTTTGAGTACAGGATGAAACTCGCGGGACTTCTGGCGGGCGGCCTTGTTACGGCGCATTTTTTCCGAAAATGGAAAATACCCGCGGCGGAAATCATGGCGGGAATTCTTGTGGCCGCGATCAGTAATCCCCTGTTTCTGCATCTGGACACCTACCCCTGGATATGGCGGCCTTTTGCCTCCTGGATAATCGGTACAACCATTGGATGCCAGATAACGCGTAGTTCCCTTCGCGCCATACGTCACTTTATACCTGTATGCGGGATTCTGACCCTGCTTCTTGTGATAGCGGGCATCCTTTTAGGCTGCCTGTTGTCCCTGACAACATCCCTGGATCTTGTTACCGCGCTTCTTGGCGCGTGCCCCGGCGGCATTGACGCTATGGTACTGCTTGCCGGCGAGATGCACGCCAGCGCTCCCCTTGTAGCGACGATGCATACCATCCGGCAGATACTCATTATGCTTACCATGCCCTTTCTTATCCGCAAAATCGTGGGGAAAAGCAGACAATGATTCCTGTTCTTGTTCCGCTTCTGTGCGGGCTGGGCCTTTTGAGCCTTTCCCGGTTAATAGGTATTTCCGGCGGCGCTTTTATCGGAGCTATTATCGGGGGCGCTTTGGCGCGGCTCCTGTATCCCGCCGCGAAGCCGCCGCCGAAACGTTTGCAGGGCGTTGCGCGTATTCTTCTGGGGATTTCAATCGGCGTTCAGGTAAACCGGCAGACTTTGAACGAAATCGAATCTGCCGCGGTTCCCATACTCTGCATGGTTACGGGCATTATCGTTTTCAGCTTTCTCCTGGCCGGGCTTGTGAGTAAACTGTCGGGCATGGATGTGACCACATCCCTGTGCGGCTCCTCTCCGGGTATGATGACGGTAATGATTATGCTTGCCGAAGATTTGGGCGGAAATGTTCCTGTTGTGGCTGTCCTGCATACGCTGAAAGTATTTCTTACTGTCGGTTTTATGCCGCTTATTACCAGGCTCGTCCAAACCGGAGAGGATGTTTTCGCGGGAACAGCGGGTCAGGCTATTCCGCAGTCCCTAACCCTTTATTACGGGAAGCTCGGCTTTCTTATCCTGGCGGGCTTCCTGCTGGAGAAACTGCTGCGGCGCGTAAAAGTTCCTTCCTCGGAATTTATGGCGGGACTGTTCATCGCTTCCATTTGCAATCCTCTTTTTTTGCAGCTCGAAATTTTTCCACCGCTGTGCCAGCTTGCCGCGCTCTGGATTATCGCGACGAGTATTGGTTGCCAGATAACGCGGCGCTCGCTTGCCGCCGTGAGGCGCTATATCTTCCCCTGCATCGCTCTTGTTGTTACGCAAGTAATGTTCGGATTGCTTCTGGGCTGGATTCTGTTTCACACCACATCCATGGACATTGTAACAGCCTTCACCGGAACCTCTCCTATCGCGATGGAGGCTATGGTTATTCTATCCGCTGAAATGCGCGCGAATGTCCCTCTGGTTACGGCGATGCATACCACACGCGTTATTATTGTCATGATTGTTATGCCGCTTCTCATCCGCTGGGTATCGGCGAAAAAATCCCGGCGCGGGTGAAGGAACTAACCTTGACCCACGGAATTTTTTAACCGCGAAGTCAAAAGTCTAAGACCCTGTTCAAAGACCCCTTTGTAATTCGGAATTCGGGCGCATTCTTTTGCCCGCACACGCGGGCAAAAAAACCGGGCTTTCCGCTTCAAGTCCTCGGATTTGCCCATGCAAATCCTGCGGGCTTTCCGCTCCAATCCCTTGCGCCGCCCAGCGGCGAACACCCGCAAAATCGCTACGCGATTTTGCGGGCCATCACCCCCGCGCGGGTGTTTTGGAGGCGCGAAAAAGCAACCCGGACCCCCCCCCCGGTGGGTAGCCAACTATGGCCCCGC
>JAISAF010000106.1 GCA_031266855.1 Spirochaetales bacterium | reverse complement strand
TGTTTTTTTTGGAGGCTTTGTATGAACAGTCTGAACTCTATTCTTGTTGAAGGTAATCTGGTCAGGGATCCGAATCTGAACAAAACGCCGCGTGGTACGCAGGTGTGCACGTTCAGCCTGGCATGCAACAGGTCTTACCGCAGCATGGACAACCGGCAGCAGAAGGAGGTTTCATTTTTCGAAGTCGAGGTCTGGTCAAAACTAGCCGACGCCTGTGCGGAAACCCTGAAAAAAGGACGCGGCGTCAGGGTGGTTGGAAGGCTGAAACAGGACCGCTGGTCGGACGCCGAAGGCAAAAATCACTCACGTATCAAAATCGTCGGCGAGCATGTGGAGTTCAACCCGGTGGCTTTACAGGCAAAAAGTCCCGCTACCGCGGCGGCGGCTACGGCAACGGAGGCCATAGCGGAGCCGGAGCCGGTCTACTTTGAGGAAGCCTATCCGCCTGAACTCTCCGGCGGGCAGGAGGTCCCATAAAGCCGGGCAAAACCTGCCCCGCGGAATTTTTTTTGCGCTAGTCATTCCTAAAATCGCGGGGTGCGCGGTTAAACGCAGCGGCATTGCGTATGCAAGGCATACGCAATGCCGCTGCTGTCGCTGCGCGGCGCAAGGGATTGTAGCGGGAATCCCGTACCCCCGCGCCGGAAATCCCCCCCCGTAACCCGTACCCCCCGCTTCCGGCCGGGAAGCGTAAATCACCCGCAAGGGTTCCGCTTTATATACTCCACTATTACTGATTTCCTGTTTCTGATTGCGGCTGACGCGGAAACAGGGCGAAGGAAATCCCCCGCCCGGCCCCGTCTATATTTTTACGTTGCTTTCCTTTTTCAGGCTGGTGAAGCAGGTGCCGGTTACCGCTGCGTTACTGTGATTCAGGGCTACCGAAACCTTTACCATATCCCTGGTTTTGCGGTACAAATCGCAGGCGAAAAAATGCCTGATTTTATGTACGCTGTATTTGTGGTTCACAATTCCCCTTTGCCAGGTCCTTGTAAAAAACCTGTCCACCCTGCTCTCAAGGTTTTTCGCGCTGTGTCCGTTCAATCCGATCGCAGGCAGTTTCCAAAGTTTCAAGTCCTCCGCGTCCAAATCCAAATCAAACGTCTTGCCTTTTGTTACCGTGGTCAATTTGGAACCACGGATCACCGCTTTCTCAAACGCCCCAATTCTCAGCCCGTATTTCCTTACAAACGAAAGCGCAACAAATATCGTTTTGTCCTTTAATTTTTCCGCCGCCTCCAGAACTTTCCCGGCCTCAGTTTCGCCGGGTACTTCCAAAGGCTTTAGTCTCTGTTTGTCTGGAATTATCCCTTTACCCCTGAAAGGGTTACGGTGGTCGAGGTTGTAGTTCCCGATTATGATGTCAAAGAAAATTTTGCAGGCAAGAATTATTTGCCGTACCGCGAGGGGGAAGTCAATGAAAGGTTTGTCCTCAAGTACCGGGCAGACTCCCCCGCTTCCTTGATCTGGATGAACAGCGGGCTGGTTTGCCGCATTTTGCAATATTCAAAAAGCCTGTCTGTACCCTTCCGGTACGCCTTCGCTGTGTGCCGGCTCTTTAATCCCGCCCGCCGGATTTCCCTGTCAGGTTCCAAATTGATTTTTAACCCGTTCATTTTTGCCGCCTCCGCTCCTTGCACAAGTCTGTTATATTTCTCAAATAATTTTCTATTTTCCGGGCTGGCGTCGTCCCACGCTTTCTGTAGCTCCGGCTTGTCGTAAACGGGAAGAACGGCGGGAACATTTACCTTCGCGGCCTTTCTGGGTGTTTCAATAAACTCGTCCCTCCACGCCCGGTAATCGCATTCAAAAAGGCCCTCCGCCTCTGATTCGCAATGTATCGTTTTATTGCGGTTTGAATAGGTAAGCTCAGGGTGTACAAATTTGGTGGTTGGTGTTAAAATCGTGATCATGGGTTTTTCCTTCAGGCGGGGGTTTGGAATTTGCCAGTCAGCCCCTGCCTTTTTTATCTCTCCCTGCCTATACGCAAACGTTCAAAAATTTTAATTTAAGGTGGGATAAGAAAAGGATATCCTTTTTTACCGCTTCGCGGTAAAAAAGATTGAAGTGGAAAGCCCGGTTTTTTGCGAAGCAAAAAATGCGCCCAAATTCCGAATTATAAATGGATTTTTGAATAGACTCTTAGCGGAGGGGATAGTCCGTAAAGCCGGGGAAAAGTTTTTTCAGGAAGGCCGCGGCGTCCTGTGGCAGCGGGGCTTCGGCTTCAAGTGGGGGGAAGAAGAGTTTTGCCGCGTGAAGGATGTACGCGCCTTTGTGGGGAGCGCCGGGAAGGGGGCGGCCGCCGTATTTGCGGTCTCCTGCCAGGGGATGCGCGTGCAGGGCGGCCTGGCTGCGGATTTGATGGGTTCTTCCGCTGTGGATGGTGAGTTCGCAGAGGCTGTGGGAAGCGCTGTGGGCAAGGGGGCGGACGCGGGTCAGCGCCGTTTTTCCGGGCCGGGGGCCGGAGCGGGAGCTTTTTGTTACACGGTTTTTTGAGTCGCGGATCAGGCTGTCTTCCCAGGTTTGCGCCGCCGGCAGAATGCCTTCCACGAGCGCGTAATAGATTTTTGTGATTTTTCCCCCGCGCAGGGCCGCGCTGAACTGCCGCGCGCCTTCAAGGGATTTTGAAAAAAAGATAAGGCCGGTCGTATTCCGGTCCAGGCGGTGGAGGGGGGCGGGGGAAAAGGCCAGGGATGGCGGCAGACGGGGCGCGAGGCTGGCTTTGATAGCTTCGTCCAGGGAGGAATTGCCGTGGGTCAGTATGCCCCAGGGCTTATTCACCGCGAGAAAATTTTTATCTTCAAAAACAGGCGGGAACCGGATTCCGCGCGTTCGGGTTTGCCAGGGTTTCTGCCGCGGTTCCTGCTGTGGTTTCCGCCGCGGTTTTTGCTGTAGACAAAATCCGGGAAACTTCTTTACGCTGATGAGGTCTCCTTCGCTTACGCGGTAATCCTGCCGCACCCGCTGGCCTCCCACGCGGATATCTCCTTTGCGCAGGGCAGCGAACAGTGCGCCCAGCGGCACGTCCGGGAAGCAGGAGCGCAGGAGGCGGTCAATTCTTTTTCCCGCGTCATTGGGGCCGGGCCGGAGTATATGATTTTCCACGGCGATAGTGTATCATAAAAAACTGTTATGTACCGGATGCTGATGGATAATCTGTATACGCTTCTAAACAGCTCTGTTTTCTTAAGCGGTTTCTTCTCGTGGTTTCTTGCCCAGCTTATCAAAACCATTGTGGAAGTCAGCCGCGGCAGAAATTCCAGTTCCCGCGATATTCTTGAGTCCCTGGTGTGGAGAACCGGCGGGATGCCGTCCAGCCATTCGGCTCTTGTAACGGCGCTGGCGACTTCCCTCGGATTTATCGAAGGACTTGATTCGTCCATTTTTGTTTTTTCCCTGTTTTATGGGATTCTGACAATCCGCGACGCTATGGGCGTGCGCCGGGCGGCGGGAAACCAGGCCCAGGCCCTGAATCAGATATCCGAGGAACTTCATCAGAAATTCGATACGAAATTCAAACCTGTCAAGGAAGTGCATGGTCATACTCCAGCCGAAGTTTTTATTGGATGCCTGTTGGGCTTTTTTATTGCCCTGGCTTTCTGTATTTAGGCGCCCGATGCGAGTAGCGGCTTTTTCTGACACGGCCCGCGGCTGGCGCGGCTGGGAACGTTCCCGCGGGGGACGGGCTTCCTATATTGCCGCTGTCTGCGCCAGTGTCCTTATTTTTCTAGCGGGAATGGGCGCCTCGCTTTTTCTTCCCGCCTTTTTTGGTTTCGCCTGGCGCGGATATTATACGGTTCTGCTGGACGCGAAGGCCGATGTCGCCGGAATATCTCAGGATCTTGAGCGGCGCGGCTTTCAGGATTTTATTTCGGCGGCTACGGCCCGTGTGGAGATTTCCGGCTATGACAGGATGGAAGAGTTTCCCCTGGAGGATATTCACCGGAGGTTCCCCCAGGGGGATCCCCGCATGGACAGTTTTTTGCAGGGCGCCCCTGCCCTTTTCCGAAGCGAGTCTTCCGGCGGCGGCGGGGAAAAGCGGCATATCCTGTATTTCCCCGCGACGCAAAGCCCCTTTGTCCTGGCCTGGAAACTCGCTCCTGTTTTGGGCGATTATTCCTGGACTATTGTGGAGTGGCATACCGGAAGGAGAGTTGCCCTGCTTGCGCTTTTTTGCGCTATTGTCGCGCTGTGCGCGTATTTTTATCCGCGGCCGCGCCGGGCGGCTTTTATTCTGGCCCTGCCCTGGCTGAACTTCCTTATACACGCGGATCCGGCGGTTTTCGCCGCGGGCGTTTTCGTGTATTTTGCCTTTGTGTATCTTGCGGAAAAAGCCTGTGCCTGTTTCGATTACTACCTGTTCTATGGGGAGGGAAGGATAAAACCCGCGCTGCGGAATTTTATTCCGCAGGCGGCTGCCGCGGCTGCCCCCCTTGCTACAGCCGCGGGCCTTGCCGCTGTATGCGGTGCGGGCAGCCTGCGCTTTGTTTCTCTTCTGTGCGGAATAACGGGGAGCCTTGCCCTGGCGGCGGTTCTGGCCCTGCACAGGCGTTATGCGCACTCCCGCCGGGAACACAGGCTTTTTATGCCCCTGCCGGTACTGCCCCGGAAATGGAAGGGGAACCAGCGCGGCAGGACGAATCCCGCGCCGCTGGTACTGGCGCTGAGCCTGATGGCGGTTCCCTGTATTTTCATGGTATCGGGAACAGGCCTGTGGCTGATTCCCAAACCGCATGAGGTTCCGGGCCTGGGCGGTTTTTCACGGGAAAACCTGCGCCAGCTCTGGGCTTCCGGGCGGGGCGGGAGCATTCCGGGGTTTTCCGATTACCTGTGCCACCGGGCTTTCCAGAAAGGTTTTTTTTACGGATATCCTGAGGAGTTTCCCCTGCCCGATGTGAAAATAACGCTGCCCCGTTATCTGGAAGAAAACGGAGTTCTGAAAAGAACCGAACAGACTCTCCTCACATTTGACGAAATATGGTATAAAGAGGAATTAGAAAGAGCGGAAAAACCCGGAATAGGGAATTTACTTTTGCGGCAGGGCATCGCCGAAATATCCCTTGAAACAGCCTGGCGCCTTAGGATAGACTCCGCCTGGGTTGTGCGCTACGCGCTTATTATCACGGCGGGATTTCTGGTCTTTCTGCTTGTACGGGCCGGGGCTTCCCTGAATCTCCAGCCCGGTATGAAAAATTTTAAAATTGGGAGAAACCAACAGGAAGCATGAGTATAACAGGAAGCATGAATATATGGAAAACTTTTCCCAAGGGAGGCCTGACTCCCTTGCCGATGAAAACCCGGCTCAAGGACAGGGCTTTGTGGAACGCTTCCATTCCGCCGCTTTCTATTGTGCCGCTTCTTCAGCATAAAGGATATCCGGCCACCTGTCTTGTTCATCCCAGGGAAACCGTGCGGGAGGGAATGCTCATCGGCCGCGCCGACTCCTTCAGCGGCGCTCACGTACACTCCCCGGTTCCGGGAACGGTAAAATATATTGAGGATATTACCCTTCCCTGGGGCGACAAAACCCCCGCCGTTTTTATCGAACTGGGCGGGGAGTTTAGCCGTCTGGGCAAAACCGTATATACGCACCCCTGGGACGGCCTGCGGGCGGACAGGCTTCTGTCAATTCTTGCCGACAAGGGCCTTGTCGGTATGGGAAGCGGCATCCCCGTCCACCGGAAACTGACGATTCCCGAAGGCCGGACAGTAAAAACCCTTATCATCAACGGTATCGAATGCGAACCGTACCTGTGCTCGGACTACCGCATTATGGTGGAAAAACCCGAAGAGCTTATCAGCGGCGCGCGCATAGCGGCGGCAATCACCCATCCGGGCAGAACCATCATCGCGCTGAGCAGCGACGGGAAAGACGCTATAGGCGCCCTGCGAAAAAAAATAAAGGAACTGAAAGCTGATATCGAAGTCAGGTCTCTGTGGCCAAAATATCCCCAGGGGGATGAAAAACAGCTTATCAAAGTGCTCTGCGGCGAGGAAATTTCTCCCCGCGGGACAGCTCTGGACACGGGAACTGTTGTTTTGAACGCGGGAACAACCCTGTCCATATATGAAGCCGTTGTTTTGCAGAAGCCGCTTGTTGAAAAAACCATAACTGTGGCAGGGCGGGCTCTGAGGAAGCAGGCAAACCTGAAAGTACGCATAGGAACCCCTCTGTCCGACCTTGTGGAAGAGTGTGGCGGCTTCGTGCAGATGCCCGCAAAAATCGTTGTCGGCGGCCCCATGACGGGCTGGGGCGTTTCCGAACTGAGCGCCCCAATTACAAAGACCACAGCGGGCGTACTGTTTCTCAGCGCGAAAGAAGTCCATGATTCCCGGAAAACCAACTGCCTGAACTGCGGCCGCTGCCTGCGAAGCTGTCCAATGGGCTTACAGCCTTCGGCCCTGTACAAATGGGTGGAGCACTCCGCGTATGAAGAGGCCCGAAGCGAGGGCCTATTGGACTGCTGCGAATGCGGCTGCTGCGCGTATACCTGTCCCGCGCAGCTTCCCCTTCTCAGGGAAATCCGGGCAGGCAAAATGATCCTGCACAGCGGAGAAAACGTATGAAACAGGACATCCGCGTAAGCTCCTCGCCCCAGATCCACGACGGCGCTTCCACGACAAACATTATGTGGTCGGTGTTTTTCTGCCTGGTCCCATCCGCCGCCTGGGGAGTAGCGGTTTTCGGTGCTCCGGCGCTGCGGGTTTTGTGTATCGCGCTGGTTTCCACCGCCGCCGCGGAAGCCCTCTGCGCGCGTCTTTTCGGTCATCCATTGACGCTGTGGGACGGCAGCGCCTGCGTAAGCGGCCTGCTCATAGGCATGACCATGCCGCCGGGGGTTCCCTTCTATGTGCCGGTCTTCGCCTCGTTTTTTGCCATGTGCGTCGTTAAGTGGACTTTCGGCGGACTCGGACGCAACTGGATGAATCCCGCGCTGGCCGGAAGAGCCTTCGCCTATTTTTCCTGGACTCACGCCATGACAACATGGACTCTGCCCGGCGTACTGCGGGCCACGGACGCGCTCACGGGCGCGACACCGCTTGGCTTCCTGAAAAAAGAAATGGCGCGGAACACGGCCTTCTACCGCTCCCCGATGGAATACCTGCGCACAAACGGTTATCCCCGCAGCCTGTTCGACGGCGGGCTTACGGACTGGCTCAACGCTCAGATACTGGATCCCCTGGGAATCACTCTGCCGCAGGGCTATGTCGATTTCTTCTTCGGCTTTATGGGCGGCAGTATCGGGGAAGTTTCTTCCCTGCTTCTTCTCGCCGGAACAGTCTTCCTCCTTGCCCGCAAAGTCCTGACTCCCGCAATCCCCGCCGCCTACTTCGGAACTTTCGGCCTTCTGGTATGGATATTCGCCGGACTGCCGTTTTCCGGGGAATACTTTTCAGGCGACGTACTCTTCCATTTTTTGAGCGGGGGACTTATCCTGGGAGCCTTTTATATGGCAACGGACATAGTTTCCTCCCCCGTATCGCTTTCCGGGCAAATTCTCTACGGCTGCGGCGCGGGACTGCTAACCTTTCTCATCCGCTCCTACGGTTCTGTTCCCGATGGAACAGCTCTCGCGATCCTTGCCATGAACGTATGCGTACCCCTTATGAACAGGGTACTGCGCCCCTCCCGCTTCGGAGCGGGCAAAGCAGGCAAAGGAAGACCCGCGTGAACCACTATGCCGTCCAGGGGGGCAAAATCGCCGGAGTCTGTCTTGCCGGTTTTCTTCTGGTTGTCCTTGCGCACCTGCTTACCGCCTCCGCCATAGAAAGACGCGGCGAGCGGGAAATCTACGAACACCTGGGCGCGCTCGCGCCCGGCAGGGCCTTCGGATTATATACCCCCGTCAGCGGAAACGAACCCGTACTGGGATTTTATCCCGCCTGGTACGGGCCAGAAAAAACCGAATCCTATATCGTGGCGGTACAGGGAACAGGCTACAGAGGCCCGCTTTCCCTCCTGGTACACTGCGCAGCCGATGGAGAAATCCTTGCCGCCAGGCTTCTGGATAACCAGGAAATTCCCGGCATGGGGAAAACCGCGGAAAACCATGACTACATGAACAAATTCCTCGGAACAGGCGCCGCGAAACCCGTACCCCTTGAACCGCGGGATCTGCCGCCACAGGACGCCGAAGCGGTCTGCGGAGTCAGCATAACCTTCGGCGGCATCGCCCGGGCCATCGAAAAAGCAGCGGCTTTTATCAAAGCCGGAGGAGGACGATAGATGCTACAGACATTCAGTAAAGGCTTTGTGCAGGAAAACCCGCTCTGCGTTCATCTTTTAGGCCTGTGCCCGGTACTGGCTGTGTCCGTGCGCCTTATCGACGCCTTCGCGATCGGCCTTACCCTGCTCGTTATTCTCATCATAACCTGCACCGCAATGTCCGCCCTGAAACCCCATATCCCCGGCAGATTCCACGTTTTCATTTGTACGGTAATTGCCGCTTCCTGCGCTTCCTGCGCCGAACTCCTTATGCGGGCCTACATGCCCGGCCTCTCAGACAGGCTGGGGATTTTTGTCCCACTCCTTACCGTGAACGCCCTCCTTCTGGACAGGGCGCTGGGTTTCGCCAGGGAGAACACGCCCGGCGTATCCTTCTGGGACGCGCTGGGCATGGGAACCAGTTTCCTTCTCGCGCTCGTGGGCATCGGCCTGATACGGGAAGTCCTGGGATCAGGAACCATCACCCTTGTACCAGCAGGAAGTTTTTCCGGCGTCATTATGATCCCCGGCCTGTCCCGCAGCCCCATCAGACTTATAAGCCTCCCCGCGGGAGCTTTCCTCATCATGGGATACCTGAAAGCCGTGTTTGACATCGCGCACCCCCCAGTAAAAACTACCCGAAAGGAAAACAAACCATGAGCTACGCCGGCATCATCGTTTCATTCGTATTCGTGAATAACATCATCCTCAGCCAGCTCATCGTGGAACAACCCTTCCTCGACCTCAGCCGGAACATCAGGACATCGGTTTCATTCGGAATTGTGTTAAGCGCAATGGCATCCCTGTGCGCCCTTGCCTCATGGAGCCTGTATCACGCAATCCTCCTGCCCCTCGGCCTCGAATACCTGCAAACCCTGACCTTCATCATGATCATCACAGGACTTACGCCCCTGTGCGACATCTGCACCGCCAAAATACTACCAGCCCCGCACAGCCGCGCGAGAGCCTTCTTCCCGCTCATCTCCACAAACTGCGCCGTCCTGGGCATCTGCCTCATCTCGGTACGAGCCAGCTACACAGCCCTTGAAAGCCTCCTCGCTGGCGCCTGCGCCGGAGCCGGATACACCCTGACACTCGTCTTTCTCGCGACACTGCGCGAAGCAATGAAAAAAGAATGGATACCCCAGCCCTTCCAAGGCATACCCATAACGCTTATCTCAGCCGGACTCATCGCCCTCGCCTTCATGGCCTTCGACACAGCCCTGCGAAAAAATCTTTTGAACTAACCAGACAAAAAAAGCATAGCGCATTTTTTTGCCCGCACGCGGACAAAAAAACCGGGCTATCCGCTCCAAGTTCTCGGAATTGCTCATGCAATTCCTGCGGGCTATCCGCTCCTATCCCTTGCGCCGCGGCAGCTCAAAAGCAGCCCATGAAATTGCCGAACAGCAATTCCGTAGACACATAATTACTGTTCGGCAATTATGTGCCCATAACATTGTATAAGATAAGAAATGACGCGGAATATCAAAGAAACAATGCTTGCCTTTATTTCTGACTTGTGATACAATAGTCAAAGGGGGTTAAATATGACAAATTATCGGGATTATTTGAATAAATTTGGTCTTACAGAAGAATTAAAAAACCAATTTAACAATTTTGAAACTCAGTGGGGTACGCAAAAAAAAACCATAAAACCGTATAGTGTTATCACTGTATTAAGAAATGATGCTGATGATTTATTGGAAATAAAAGAAAAGGAGATTCGGAATGCCCAACTGGCATAATATTCTAAATGAATTGCAACAAATGGGTTCCCCATTTGATGTTCTCCGAAGAAAGTATATCAAGGAATTGCATAATTATACAGGTCGTAATGTCATCTGTTATTATAGTGGCTGGTTGCAAAAGAAAGGTATTGAAGAAGTCGCTGTCAATGATTCTGATAAAAACGGACTAATGACAGTTATTAATGGGCTTGATGTGAAAAAAGGGCTTGATCTTGTTTTACATACTCCCGGAGGTGAAACCGCTGCTACTGAATCCATAGTTGATTACATCTACAAGAAGTTTGGGAATGATATTCGTTGTTTTGTTCCTCAAATGGCAATGTCCGCCGGAACAATGATGGCCTGTGCCTGCAAGGAAATTTGGATGGGCAGACAATCATCATTAGGTCCAATTGACCCCCAATATAGAGGTCTGCCAGCCCATGCAATTATTGAAGAGTTCAAACGGGCTGTTTCCGATGTACAGAAAGATCCACGCTTAATTCCCGTATGGCAGCCAATTATTGCAAAATATACACCAGCGCTGCTTGGTGAATGTGAAAAGGCAATCCGCTGGTCAAATGATATGGTGAAAGATTGGCTTTTAAGAAATATGCTGGCATCCGATCCTAATGCTACTACAACTATTCAAACTATTCTTCTGGAACTTGGCGACCATTCTGTAAATTTGGCACACAATCGCCATTTGTCCGCTGAGAAATGTAAGAGCATTGGTCTGATCGTTAAAGAATTGGAATCTGATCAAAAATTACAAGACGCGGTACTTTCAGTACATCATATATATTTCCATACTCTCAATGCAACACCCTGTTTTAAAATTATTGAGAATCATAATGGTATTGCATTTATACAGCAGGTGCAATCTGTCATGATACCGCAGAATATGAACATGGGAAACTTTCAACCTGCAAATATTCCATTTCAATTTCCGCCGAATATGGTTCCAGGCGGCAATGGGGAAAATGATAGTCCGGAAATTCCGAATCAAATTCCTCCAGCAAAATAAGAAAGTAAAATAATTGTGAAGCAAAAACGGCATCGTATGTCTGCCTATCATGGAAATGCGCGGCATTTCCATGATAAAGCCGCCAAAACGCCATATACAGCCAGATAGTTATGTGCAATACCAGCTAACACAAGTTGAGGAGTTATGGGACTGTTCGACAACCGTTCCTAAATAAAAGGTTTTTGAACAAATCTATTGTATAAAAATGCTTGACGCGAATAATAAAATACAATACGGTAATCAATTGGAGGCATAAAATATGGGTATTTCAATTTATTACGACGCGAAAAGAAATTATCGCATAACGGACAAGGAACATAAACTTATCGAAGATATCGTAAATAAATACAATAAAGAAAAACAATTTAAAAGAGGGGAAGCTTTTTGTATTTATGAATATGATAACGAAGAACCGGAAGTTATTTTCAGCGGATCAACCAAATTACCGATGTCTCTAAATCCAATACATACTTATAAAGGCTGTATGTATTGGGCAAAATGTTTAACGGAAATACGGAAAATTGTAAAAGACGCCCAATGGAGCGTAAGTATGGACGAATTTGAACTCGAATGGGATGAAGAAAAAGGCTGGGATTTACCAATAAAATAAGGCAACCAAAAAAATAATCCTGATTAAGGATGGAAACAGGCAAAAAGACCTTTCCCCCGCGAAATTGCCTCCGCCTGAGTTATACGCCACACAAACAATTGCCAAAGGCAAATTGTTTGTGTGGCCTGATTTTAAGCTGTTACCGCGCAAAGGGCTGGCCGCAAAACCGCGGGATTTCCCGCACGGGGTTTTTTGCGCAGCAAAAAACCCGGCCTTAAAACCCGCCACCGCCAGCGGCGGCCTGAAACCAGGCCGCGGGCTTGGCACAGGGCCGTCCGCGGGGCCCTAAGTGCCCCCGGGGAGTTTTTGCGTAT
>JAISAF010000036.1 GCA_031266855.1 Spirochaetales bacterium | reverse complement strand
AATTGCCAAAGGCAATTCCCTGGCCTTATTCTGATCTGCCGCGCAATGGGATTGCAGCGGAAAGCCCACAGGAAGCGCATGGGCGCTTCCGAGGACTTGGAGCGGAAAGCCCGGTTTTTTTGGGCGCGCGAAAGCGCGCCCAAAAAAATGCGCCCTATCCTCCGATTTGAACTTTCAGGCCGCGGGCCTCAATGGTGGTTTTGAGTTCTTCAAGGCGGGCGCTGATTTGGGCGGTTCCGGGCAGTTCCATTCCCAGGGTTTTCATGGGATAGGGGCGGCCCAGGAGGTCGTATTTGCCAGATCCGTATCCGTGGTAGGGCAGAAAATCGATTTCCTTGAGGCCGAGGGCAGCCGCTCTGTCCGCTATGGCGGAAAGTTCCGCGCCGCTGTCATTGAAGCCGGGAATTACCGGAGTGCGCGCGATAATATGGGAATGCGCCCGCACAAGTTTTTCGAGATTTTCCTGGATGAGGCGGGTGTCCTCTCCGGTAAAGCGTTTGTGTTTGTCCGGGTCGGTGTGTTTGATGTCGAACAGAAAATAATCGGCGTGGGGAATTACCTGGAGAAAATTTTCCCAGGGAACATGGCCGGCTGTTTCGATGGCTGTGGAGAAGCCCCGCGCTTTGAAGCCGCGCAGGACAGCCGCAGCGAATTCCGGCTGGGCAAGGGGTTCGCCTCCGCCCAGGGTAAGCCCGCCGCCTGAACGGCGGAAAAACGGTTCGTCCCGGCAGACTTCCTCCACAGCTTCTTCGGCGCTCATTTCGCGGCCTTCCATGCTGCGGGCGCCCGCGTAGCAGATACCGGCGCATGCCCCGCAGCTTACGCACAGTCCGCGCTCAAAACGTAAAGGAGCATTGCTATCGCTATCGCCGCTGCCGCTACCACCGCCGCCGCTGTCATCGCCGCCGCGTATCGCGCCTGTGGGACAAACCCCTGCACAGGCCCGGCAGCCGATGCACTTAGCGGGGTTAAACGAAAGTTCTCTAGTAAAAAGCTGGGATTCGGGATTGCTGCACCACAGGCAGGACAGGGGGCAGCCTTTTAAGAACAGGATGGTCCGTATTCCCGGGCCATCGTGAATGGAATGGCGCTGGATATTGAAAACGATGCCGGAAGGACCCGATGGAGACATGGAAACCGTCAAACGTGAACCTGTTCCGTCCGGTTTATAATGTCATCCTGCAATTCTTTCTCAAGCGCCGTAAAATACGCACTGTAACCCGCCACCCGTACAACAAGATCGCCGTATTTTTCAGGATGGGACTGCGCGTCCTTAAGCGTTTCGGTGGTAACAACATTATACTGGCATTCCCAGCCGCCCAAATCGATAAAGCCGCGCATATAATCGGCAAAAAGCTCAATCTTCCCCTCCCCCTCAAAAACCGAAGGGTGGAATCTCTGGTTCAATACACAGCCGTGGGGAACCTTCATGTTATCGAGTTTTCCTACAGACTTCGCGACAGCGGTGGGGCCGTTCCTGTCCATACCGTGATTCGGGGAAATGCCCCCGTCGTTCAGGGGCTGCCCGGCTTTCCGCCCGTCCGCGCTGGCCGCGGTTTTGAGGCCAAAGGGAATATTCGCCGAAAGGTAGTACAAAGCGCCAATAAAGGGGCCGCCCCGCGGGTTTGTATACAGCCGCAGTTCGTCGCAAAAAATCCGCAGTACGGTATTGCAGACTTCATCCACCTCATCAATATCGTTACCGAATTTCGGGGCGCGGTTTATCAGCATCTGCCGCAGCGGCTCCTGATCCGCGAAATCCCCGCGCAGGGCCTTCACCAGATCGGGAAGCGACACCCTGTGTTCGTCAAACACCAGTTTCCTGATGGCGTACAGCGAATCGCCCGTTGTAACCGGCCCCACGCCAAGGGGACAGGAGGTATTATACACCGCCCCGCCGCGGTTAAACTCAATACCCCGTTCAAGGCAGCCTTCAACAACCGTCGAATAAAAAGGAAGCGGAACAAGATCCGCGTGCGCGGCATCAAGAATATTATCGTATTCCGTCAAATGCCGGACAAAATACTGAACCTGGCTTTTGAAAGCCGCCAGCACCGCATCAAAGGACGAAAAATCTTCCGGGTTTCCTGTCGCCGGCCCCATCCGCGCGCCGCTGAGCATACACACGCCATTATTCAGCGCCAGCTCCAGGCATTTGGCGAGATTGACATGACCGGAATTCCCCCAACTGTTTGTCTTGCCCTCGATAACAGCCTCGCTGCATCCCAGAAGATTAAAATTCCAGGCGTCCTTCCTGTCTATACCAATATCCTCCATAGCGCGGATAATCACGTCGTCCCCGAAAATCTTGATTTTGTTAATACCGGCCCGGATATTGATCGTGGCCTTACGCAAAAGCCCGTCCGGCGTTCCCTTGTGAATACGCAGGGCAATATCCGGCTGGACAAGACGCACCTCGTAGTCCGCGTCCAGAATCATATACGAAAGTTCATTTGTCGCGTCGCTCCTGTCTTCGCGGCAGCCTCCAAGAGTAATGCACTGCCCGTGCCCCGGCCCTTGCAGGAAACGCGTCGCCTGGTTTGAATATATTTTGTCCACTTCGTTTAATTTAAGAAAAAAACATTCAAGGATTTCCATCGCCGAATCCTCAGTCAATTCACCCGATGAAATATCCCGGCGGTAATAATCGATTAAGGTCTGATCGAGACGGCCCAAAACAATGGACAAACCGTTTGCCTCAAGCTGAATCGCAATCTGACAGAAATAAATAAACTGCAAAGCCTCCCGGAAACCGGACGGCGGAGCGGCCGGCACACGGCGGCAAATCCGGGAAATCTCGCGAAGCTCCCGCTGGCGCGCCACATCAGCGTCTGTCGAGCAGCCCATCTCATCCGCAAGATTTTCCGCAAGATCCGCGTAACGCCCGGCAAAATTAATAAGAGCCTCACAGGAAATCGCGCAGGCCTCGTAAAAATCCCGCGGCGCGCCCGGCTGCGACATCTTCATCCGGCACTCCTCCGCCAGCGCCGCATAACCTTTTTTCAGAAGGTATGTGTAATTCGGCGACATGTGCCCCGGCCCGGACATCGTATAATTTTCATTACCGAAAACCCCCAGAGAATGAATCGCCTTCAAATCCTCCGGCAGCCGTTTCAGCACCTCGTCCCGAAGGCAGCGCCCTTCCCAATACGGAACAAGAGCGCGCAGCTCCGCCTTCTGCCCCTCGCTAATAAAAAACCTGTCGCCCTTGCGCGTCATCAAATCGCCCATCTGGTCACGAATCCAGTCAATAGCATACTCAGGAAAAAACGGAGCACCCCGCCGGTTTTTATTTTGATTCCCAACAATAAGCTCATCGGGCCGGATATCTATAGACATCCGCTCCAGAATATCCCGAAACACATACGCTTTTTTCAACATTACCGGCAGCCGTTCATGCCGCTGGTAACTTTCCGTAACAATTTCGGCCCTCTCAGTATCGGCCTGTCTGGTACTATCCAGAAATTCCTGTTTCAAACGCGCTATTCGGCTATTCATACCCGTCAGTATACCCCGGTCCGGGAAATTTGTCAAATAAGAGAAACCTCCGTTTTTGGGCGCGTTTTTTTGGACGCGCTTCGCGCGCCCAAAAAAACCGGGCTTTCCGCTCCAAGTCCTCGGATTTGCAAATGCAAATCCTGTGGGCTTTCCGCTGCAATCCCTCGCGCATCGGCAGCTCAGAACCAACCCCTGAAATTGCCGTGAGGCAATTTCAGGGGCGCATAATTGCTGCTTTAGCAATTAGCCGCCTATAACCCGGCGGAGGCAATTTTTCCTGTGCCCAAGTAAACGCACGCGTGAGCGTGTTTTTGATAACGAGCCTTTCCGGCAAGAGGCCCTAAAAAGTCCCTGGCGTGTAACAGGTAAAGGGCCGAGAAAAATTGCCCATAAGGGAAGCTCTAAAAACTTTCACTTTGTTATTCCAGTTCTAAGAGAAAAAATTGCTGTGAGCGGCAGCTCAGAATAAGTTCCTGGAATTGCCACGGCAATTCCAGGGCAACAATTGCCAAGGGCAATTAGTTGCGCGTAACCCGGCGGTCGCAATTTTTCTGGGGAAAAATTGCGTGGTCTGCCACCAGGCACAGCGCGTTACGCGCTGTGCACGTCTTTATCTCCAACCGGCTGCCGCCACCACGCGTACAGGCATAAAACTTCCCTGTGCGTACTACCAGCAATAGAAAGTTTTTAGAGGTTCCCACGGATTTCCGTCCGTGGACATCCGTGGGCCGTCTTCGGCCCGGCCCTTCACGGTTCCGGCTGCCGCCACCACGCTTTCAGCCAACGGTTACGTTTGCGGCTTTAGACCCAGGCCCCGGAATTGCCGTTGGCAATTCCGGGGCAGCTAATTGCCAAGGGCAATTAGCTGCGCGTAACCCGGCGGCCGCAATTTTGCTGCCCGCCCATGCGTCCTGGCTGGTGGCAAAATCGCGAAGCGATTTTGCGCTGCCGCTGGGCGGCGCAAGGGATTGGAGGGATGCGAAGCAGCCACAGCGCGGAGC
>JAISAF010000075.1 GCA_031266855.1 Spirochaetales bacterium | reverse complement strand
CCTTCCGGTTCTCTCACAAGTCTGGCGAATTTGCCGCAAATGGCGGCAAATTCGGCTGTTTTTATATTGAAACCGTTCCCTAAGCTGTTTAGAAACTGAGGTTTCTAAACAGCTCTATTGCTTTATCAATAATCCCTATATCAGAATGGGAACAAAGGGTATCAAATGCCGCCAGTTTCGCTGTTGCATTATTTGACAATAACCACCGTTTTATTTCAAAATAGACTACGGGGGGGATTATAATTCTATTGTCATCTTTTATTTCAATACTAACTTTATTGATAATCTCCTGGTTCTTTTTTATAATATGAAATTATATTAGTGTCAAGTGCGTAAGTATTCATAAATCCACTTTGCGGGTTAAATTCAGCCGAGGGATATAATCAGGAAGTTCTTCATTGCTTTTTTCAATTGCTTCCCTGAATTCATTCCATATTTTTTTCTGATCGGTTTTTTGTATATTTTCATCCAATACAGTTATAATAGTCTTTTTGTTTTCGGGAATAGTAACCGGGGTATCGGAAATAAATTTTCCTGCCTCAAAATATCCTTGAATAACTAACATCATAGACCTCCAGAATCCATGAGACTTGTTCGATAACCTCCCAGCTCTCTCACAAGTCTATATATTATTTTAGATTGATTTCCCTAAAAAAACAACCATTTTGTTGATTTTGAAGGCGTGTTCCCTGCCCCGGAGCTTGCTCTAAACTTGACCCACAGAATTTTTTAACTACGAAGTCGAAGAATTTGAATAAGTTTTTATTCAAATTACGCTGGGACTTAAACCACTTTAGTCATTCTTTCCTGAAAATTTTGTTTTATAGATGGTACCAGATGCCTTTTCGTTTCACAAAATAGCGTAGTATTTTATAATGTGCTATCAAAAAAGGTGCCTGGCACTTTTAAGGCTCTTCAAAGTGTGCCGCAATTGTGTAAATTTTGCGCGGTACGCGCGTATTTTGCGCGAATTCGGGTGTATAATAGGGGTATGTGGTTAGTGGCAAAATCGCGAAGCGATTTTGCGCTGCCGCTGGTGCGCGCGCGAGGGATTGTAGCGGAAAGCCCACAGGAAGCGCATGGGCGCTTCCGAGGACTTGGAGCGGAAAGCCCGGTTTTTGGCGCGGAGCGCCAAAAATGCGCTATAGTTCTTTTTATGGGGTTCTTTTTTTGTGGGATTGGCATGGTAATTGCTTAATTTTATACAATGTGTTTTTAAGGAGTAGTGATGTCCGGCGGGCGTAAAAAGATTTTTGTTTGTGGTGTTATGCTTCTTTGTGTGGCTGGGGGGTTTGTTTTTTTGGGGGGGAAGACGGGGAGCGTGGTGGCTGGGTATGAGACCGCTGGGGTTGGGCGGGGTACTATCGAGGAGACGGTTTCGAGTTCGGGTAAGTTGCAGGCTGTGGGGACGGTGAATGTGCTGACGCAGCTTACGGGGACTGTGGAGCGGGTGCTGGTGGATTTTAATGACGAGGTGCGTAAGGGGCAGCCGCTTGTGGAGTTGAATACGGAGATGTTGAAGATAAGTTTGCGGGAGGCGGAGGCGTCGCTTGCGAAGGCGCGGGCGCAGTATGAGCATTCGCGGCTTTTGTTTACGAATAATCAGAGTCTTTTTGAGCGGAAGCTGCTTTCGGGGTTTGATTTGGATACGAGTAAGACGGATATGGAGGTGCTGCGGGCGGCTCTTATTCAGGCGGAGACTCAGTATGAGAAGGCGAGGTTGAATATCGATGAGTACGCGATTATTCTTTCGCCGATTGATGGTATTGTGCTGGATCGTAAGGTGGAGAAGGGCGAGACGGTTGTGGCGAACTCAGGGAGTGTGACGCAGCTTTTTATTTTGGCGGAAAATCTTAATACGATGGAGATAAAGGGCGATGTTGATGAGCTGGATATTTCGAGTATCCGGCTGGGGATGGATGTGCGTTTTACTGTCGAGGCTTATCCTGAGAGAAACTTTACGGGTGTGGTTGGTCAGATTCGTAAGGTGCCGGTGGAGACGGATAATGTTGTGAATTATACGGTTATTGTTACTACGGAAAATCCTGATGGGATTCTGCTTCCTGGTATGACGGCGAATATGGAGTTTCTTGTTATGGAGAAGAAGGATGTTCTTATGGTTCCCGCGGCGGCTTTTCGTTTTAGTCCGCCGGAGGATATTGCTGTGGCTGCGCGCCGGAAGCTGCTGGAGCAGCGTCTGGCGGACAGGCCGGCCCAGGAGAGGCAGGCCGCGTTGAAACAGTTTGACGAGGAGGCGCGGGCGGCTTCCCGGCTGGCGGATGGTCAGCGTCCGGGCGGGGGTTTTTTCAGTATGCCGCGGTTTGGCGGCGGGGGCAGGGCGAATCAGCAGAATGCGTCGGTGCGGCAGGGTTCCGCGGGCGCGGCGCGGCGGCCTTTGTGGTTTCTGGATGGGGATGGTTCCTTGAGTTTGCGGATGGTTCGGACCGGGGTTGTGGACAGCTTGAATATTGAACTTCTGGAAGCGGAGGATTTGGAAGGTTTGTCTGTCGTTATCAGGCAGAAATAGGATTACCGGGTGAACCTGTTCAAATTTGGGATTCGGAATTTGGGCGCCTTTCCGGCGCTTCGCGCCGGAAACCGGGCTTTCCGCTGCAAGTCCTCGGATTTGCTTATGCAAATCCTGTGGGCTTTCCGCTTCAATGCGCCCGAAGACGGTCGCTTTCCGATAGGTATGGATTGTCGTGGGCGCTATCGCGCCCCCGGAATCCCTGGCGCGCGCACAGCGGTGCGGCCAGTTTGTTACGCGCAATTTAATTTTACTAGTGGCGGTAACGCCGATCCTGGTATTAAATGAGTATTAAATATGACGGGTATTGAATATGGCGGTTATTGAATTGAAAGGGATTAAGCGCCACTACTGTCTGGGCGAGGTTACGGTAAAGGCGCTTGACGGGGTAGATGTGAATATCGAGAGAACCGAGTTTGTCGCTATTATGGGGGCTTCCGGTTCGGGGAAGTCAACGCTGATGAATATTATCGGCTGCCTTGATGTCCCTACGGAGGGGAGTTATATTCTTGATGGTCTTGATACGTCCGGCGCGACGGATGACGGGCTTGCTGATATCCGTAATAAAAAGATCGGTTTTGTTTTTCAGGGGTTTAATCTGCTGCAAAAGACTACAGCCCTGGAAAACGTGGAGCTTCCTCTTTTGTATGACCGGGGCGGCAGGGGTGGGGACGCGGCGAAGCTGGCTAAGGCCGCGCTGGAGCGCGTTGGGCTGGGGGACAGGCTTCATCATATACCAAACCGGCTTTCCGGCGGCCAGCAGCAGCGGGTCGCTATTGCCAGGGCGCTTGTAACCCGGCCCGCTATTATTATAGCCGATGAGCCGACGGGTAATCTGGATACGGAAATGTCGCATGAGATTATGAGGCTTTTTACGGAGCTGAACGATTCGGGTATAACCATTGTAATGGTAACGCACGAAGAGGATATCGCGGGCTGGACGAAGAGGAAAATTATGCTGCGCGATGGGCGGATCATCGGCGAGGCGCGGGGGCAGGATGGGGGGGCCGCATGAACGCGTCTACTTTAGTGCGGCTGTCTTTGCGCAGTATTCTGCGGAACAGGATGCGGAGCCTGCTTACCTCCCTGGGGATTATCATCGGCGTATGCTCGGTTATTGTTATGGTCGCGATTGGCGAGGGTTCGCAGGCTTCCATTACGGAGAACATTTCCTCTATGGGGACAAACCTGATTATGGTTATGCCTCCGCGCGGGCAAAACGCGGCGAACCGTCTTGTTATCGAAGACGCGGAAAAAATCCGCAGGGAGGGAGTGTATGTCAGCGCGGCTTCCGGCGTTGTGCGCAGCGCGGCAACGGTGATTGGCGGTATCGGGAACTGGCAGACTTCGGTGTATGGTGTGGAACCGGATTACCTTCGTATCAAGGAATGGAGTACCGGCGAAGGGGACTTTTTTACCGGGCGCGATGTAGCTGTTCGCGCGAAGAAGGCTGTCATCGGCGCGACGGTGGCGAAGCAGCTTTTCCCTGATGACAATCCTATCGGGAAACATTTCCGCGTGGCGAAAACTCCTTTTGAAATCGTCGGTGTTCTGGAAGTGAAGGGATCAAACGCTATGGGAAGCGACCAGGACGATATTGTTATGGTTCCGCTTTCCACGGCGATTGGCAGGCTGCGCCGCAGTAAGTACCTGCAAAGCATCGAGATTAGCGCTGTCAGCGAAGAATATATGGACGACGCCCAAAGCGAAGTCGAAACCATTCTGCGCGAGGCGCACAGGCTTGGCCCTGAGGCGGATAACGATTTTACTATGATGAACCAGGCGCAGATTATTGAGATGGCCTCGTCTATAGCAAAAACCCTTACTGTACTTTTGGGCGCGATTGCCGGTGTTTCCCTTTTTGTCGGGGGTATCGGTATCATGAACATTATGCTTGTATCTGTTACTGAGCGCACACGGGAAATCGGTATACGTTTGTCTGTGGGCGCGCGGCGGCGGGATATTCTGCGTCAGTTCCTAACGGAGTCGGTGGTTTTAAGTCTTTCCGGCGGGCTTATTGGGATTATTCTTGCCATTGCGCTGTCCGTTTTTCTGGAATCGGCGGTGGGGCTTCGTGCCATTATTAGTCCGCTGTTCATCCTTATTTCCGCCGGGTTTGCCGCCGCGGTAGGCATCTTTTTCGGCTACTACCCCGCGCACAAGGCCGCGGCGATGAATCCCATTGATGCCCTGCGTTCGGATTGAAATTTGGATAGAAATTGAATTGAAAAAGGAATTCCCGGTGACAAAGCGCGCTGATGTACGAAAAACAGCTTTTCTGTCCCTGTTTGCGGCAGGCGGAGCCTTTATCCTGTGCAGCGTCTTCGGCTGCATTCTGCTGCGCAGCCAGTTATACGCGAATCTTCTTCTTGCGCGTAACGGCGCGCAGCAGATACAGAACGATTTTTTTACTGCCTTGCGGCAGGAACGCTTACAGGACGGGCGCCATCATTCATGGCGGGAGAACTTCAAGGGGGAGTACCAGGAGGGGTCCGATTTTGAGGACGCGCTGGAAGCGTATCCCCGGTTAAAGAGAAAAATCGCTGGAATAGGTTTGTATACTAAAAGCGGCGGGGCCGTGTACCGCTATGGGGATGTTCCGTCCGCCTGGACTCTGCCGCCCGATGAGGGGGACGAGGCCCCCCCGCGCAATTATATCATGGGCGAGGGAAACTCCAGCCTCCGCATCGTTACCCTTCTTCCTCCGGGGGGGCACCGGCGCGGAAACGATACTGAGGACAAGGCCGCGGTTTTTGTTTTTTCCGTGCACCAGAACGCTTACAGAACGCGAAACCGCGCGGCATGGCTGGTTTTTGCCGGATGGGAGCTTTTTCTTGTTCTTGTGATAGGAAAGGCGCGGAGTCTTCTGGCAAAAAACAGGGTCTACCGGCAGAAACTTCAGGAGCAAAAGGAGCTTGTGGCTTTAGGTTCCGCGGCGCGGACGCTGGCCCACGAGATAAAAAATCCTTTAAGCGCGATACAGCTTCAGGCGGATATTATTGGCAGGATTTGCCAGGATAAGGTTTCAGCGGAAACCGGCGTTATAAGCCAGGAGGTCGCGCGGCTGAAAAGGCTTACTGATAAAATCGGCGATTTCCTGCGCGATCCTACAGGCGCGCCCCTGCCTGTGGATATAGCCGGTTTTACGAAGGATTTTATCCGGCACAGCGGTATGGAGGCGGCCTTTTCCGGGGAGGAGGGGCTTTGGATTCACGCCGATCCTGACCGTGTGCAGTCGATTATCGGGAACCTTCTTCGTAATGCCGGGGAAAGCGAAAGCCCTCCCGAAGCCCTTGAGGTAAAACTGTCCCGTGCCGGAAACAGCGCTCTTCTGGAAATTCTGGACAGGGGCAGGGGCCTCCCCGGAGGAGACCCGGAGCGGCTTTTTGACCCCTTCTTTTCGACAAAGAGCAGGGGATCCGGTGTTGGGCTTGCTGTAGCGCGCCGTTTTACGGAAGCCGCAGGCGGTTCCCTGAAAATAGAAAACCGTGAAGGCGGGGGAGTACGCGCCCTGCTGATGCTGCCCCTTATCCAAAAAAAGGAGGAAGAATGAAAATCCTCATTGTTGATGACGAAAAAAATATCCGCGATTCCCTTGGCCGCCTTCTGGAACTTGAGGGAATGGATGCCGGGACAGCCGAATCCGGCGAAAAAGCGCGGGAACTTATTGAAAACCAGCGTTTTGACCTTGCCCTGGTTGACCTGCGGCTGCCAGGAATATCGGGGCAGGAGCTTGTGGAATGGATACACACCGAAGGTTTTCTTCTTCCCGTTATTATGATCTCCGCCCACGGCGAGATTCAGGACGCTGTCCGGGCCGTGCGGGCGGGAGCAAAGGACTTTGTGGAAAAACCCTTTGATTCGGGCGAGCTTATTAAAAAAATACGGAAACTTATCGATGAAACAAATATCTGCAATTTGACAGAAGCCCAAATCCGTAAGCAGCCGGAGAAACTCCGCTTTATAGGCGAACATCCGCACATCAGGCTGCTGCGGGAAAAAATCCGGAAAATAGCCTCGACCGATTCCACAGTGCTTATTACCGGCGAAAGCGGCTGCGGCAAGGAGGTCGCGGCCCGTGAAATTCACGACACCTCGGCACGGGCCGCTGAACCCTTTGTCGCGGTCAACGTCGGCGCGATACCGGAGAATCTTCTTGAAAGCGAACTCTTCGGTCACGAAAAAGGCGCTTTCACTTCGGCGGACGCCCGCCGCGTCGGCCTTTTTGAACTTGCGGGTTCCGGGACGCTTTTCCTTGATGAAATCGGCGAAATGCCCCCGGTACTCCAGGTGAAACTCCTGCGCGTTTTGCAGGACAGAATGATACGCCGCCTGGGAGGTTCGCGCGATATCCCCTTAGGCGCGCGCATCCTGTCCGCGACCAACCGCGACCTTGAGGCGCGCGTCGCCCAGGGACTTTTCCGTGAAGACCTGTTTTACCGCTTAAATGTTATCCGCCTTGCCATTCCGCCCCTGCGCGACAGGAAAGAAGACATTCCCCTCCTCGTCCAAACGCTCCTGCCAAAACTCTGCGCCCGCCTGAACAGCGGCCCGCGAAAACTCTCTCCCGGCGCCCTGCAAAAACTCATGCGCTGCCGCTTTCCCGGCAACGTCCGCGAACTGGAAAACGTTCTGGAACGCGCCGTCATCTACGCGAAAGACGGCCTAATCCGCGAAGAAGACATCGAAGGCCGCCCCCTGCCGGAAACAAACGAAACGGAAAAAAGCGCCCCGGAAGCAAAGCCGGATACAAAGGAAAACTCCTTCCCGGCGGCGCCGCTCTTACGCAGCAGCGAACGCGAACTTATAGACAAAACCCTCCGGGAAACCGGCGGCAACCGTACCCGCGCCGCGCGGATACTCGGCATCAGCCGGCGAACCATAATCTACAAAATCAAGGAATACCGGCTGGATCGGGAACAAGACGCGTAAAGCGCCTGTTCAAAACCAATTCGGAATTTGGGCGCATTCCGGGGGCGCGGTGAGCGGCCACTACAATCTCGTACTTATCGGAAAGCGACTGTCTTCAGGCGCATTTTTTTGTGTTGCGCGCCTTCGCGCGCAACACAAAAAAACCGGGCTTTCCGCTCCAAGTCCTCGGATTTGCTTATGCAAATCCTGCGGG
>JAISAF010000067.1 GCA_031266855.1 Spirochaetales bacterium | reverse complement strand
ATTACACAGGCATAGAGTAATGATTTATCGTCCTTCATATCCATACCAGTTCCGCTCCTCATGATTGTATAGATTTCATATCATCGAAACAGTGTAACCAAAAATCACGGATACGTCCACATTGACCATCATACTGACAAAAAAGAATTTTTACCGCGAAGTCAAATAAGTCGAAGAAGTTCCGGTACTAAACCCTGTTTTCTCTTTTTCCTTTTCTTGCTTCTTCGACCATGCCAGTCTTCGACTTCGCGGTGAATTTTTTTTTCTTCAAAGTATGCCGTTTTTAGCCGCTGGGCGGCGCGAGGGATTGGAGCGGAAAGCCCACAGGAAGCGCATCGGCGCTTCCGAGGACTTGCAGCGGAAAGCCCGGTTTTTTGCGGCGTTAGCCGCAAATAACGCGCTATAATTTTTACTTCTTTTTTCGACTTCTTCGACTTCGCGGTTCAGCTTTTTTTATATAAGCCTTCCCACACCGCGGAAGAGCGCTTCGCGGCTGATTTCAAACCACAGCGGCCGCCCGTGCGGACAGCGGGGATTTTCCAGGGAAAAAGCCGTTTTGATAAGCTCGCAGGCGGCAAGAGGATCGATGGGGCTGCCGTCCTTTATCGCTTTTTTACAGGCGAGGTTGGCAAAAATTTCCTTTTGTAGCGATCCCGCGCCGCGGCAACTGATAACCGACTGAATAATATCCTCTTCGCCGCCCCGGTAACTTTCCGGCAGGGCGGTAATCGCCCACATCCTGGCTCCGCGGCGTTCAATCTTAATGCCGAGCGGGGCTATTTCCTCCGCGTTGCGGGCGGCAAGGGCATCTTCCTCTTCAGTGGTTTCAAACTCGCCCGGAATAAGAAGAGGCTGCGGCAGGGTATCGGCGATAAGCGTTTCGTAAATCACCCGCTCATGGGCGGCGTGCTGGTCAACCAGGTACAGATTTGCCCCCCGTTCGGCAATAAGGAAAAGGCCGAACACCTGACCCCGGTACACAAAATCGTATTTTTTTTCCGCGCTGGCGCCAAAGGAAGGCGCGGCTTCGGCAAGCACCAGATCCTGGGACGCCGCGGTACTGGCGCGGTTCCAGGGGCGCACAGTCCACGGCGGCGTCCATGAGTGTTCGGGGGGACTCTCGCGGCCCGGCTGATAACCCGGTTGATAACCTGGACGATACCCTGGCTGATAACCCGGCGGCAGGATATTTTCCGCAAAAGGCAGACCCGCCGCGCCCGGCCTGCTGCCAGTGGCTTCCTGCTCAACAGGAAAAATGTCAACCGGACGGTTTCGTAAACCGGACTGCCGCAGAAAGGATTCCAGAATATCCGTTATCCGCTGACGAATATCAACAAGATTTTTAATCTTCGCCTCTTTCTTCGCCGGATGAATATTAAAATCCACACGGTCCGGATCCAAATCCACAAAAACGAAACAGAACGGATACACGCCCCCAGGCATGTAGCTACTGTAGGCATACTCCACACCCTGGCTCAGCGCGTATTCCCAGATGCGGCGGCGGTTTACATATATCTGAATGTACCTGCGATCCCTGCGGGAAAGCCCAGGAAAAGCGGCCGCGATGGAAAGGCTAAAGCCCTCTCCCTTTCCCGTCTGGAGGCACAGCATACGCTTATCCACCTCACTGTACGCCGCGCAAATCCGCGACAGAATATCTCCCGCGGGAAGAAAAACCTTCATGTCCCCATCAGTAAAAAATTTAAAAGATATTTCAGGAAAGGCCAGTGCCCTCTCCAGAAATACCGACCTGCACTGCGCCGTCTCCGAGGCAGAGGTCTTCATAAACCGGCGGCGGGCGGGAATGGCATAAAAAAGATCAGCCGCGTCAACGACGGTTCCCCTATTCCCCTTACTGGATTCAAAGGAAAGCTGTTCGCCGCCGTGAATGACGATTTTGTGCGACACAGGAGCCTCCCGCGTCCTGCTGATAATTTCGCAGCGGGCAACCGTTACAATACTCGCCAAAGCCTCCCCCCGGAAACCAAGACTCGTAATACGGTACAAATCCTCCTCGGTCTCTATCTTGGATGTCGCGTGAGGAAGACAGCACAGCCGCAAATCCTCATCCGTCATTCCACAGCCATTATCCACAACACGGACGCGCCCGACACCGCCCTCCTCGATATAAACCGCTATCTCGCTAGCCCCCGCGTCAATAGCGTTATCCAAAAGCTCCCGAACAACGGAAGCCGGCCTGTCAATAACCTCACCCGCAGCAATCCTCCGCGCGACAGAGTCCCGCAGAATCCTCACCGCCCGGCCCGGAGAACTCTCCTCTACTACCATATACGCATAATACCAAAAGCCGCCCGGTAATGTCTACCAAAGGCTGATGTGCGGAACATTGATTTTTTACGGAGTGTTTTGAGGCGCATTTTTTGCGGTTGGGGAATTTGCGCCGCAAATACCCCAACCGCAAAAAACCGGGCTTTCCGCTACAAGTCCTCGGATTTGCGCAACGCAAATCCTGCGGGCTTTCCGCTGCAATCCTTTGCGCCCCACGGCCCCGGCGCGGTCCCCGCGCCGGACACGCGATTGCCTATGGCAATCGCGTGCGTTCACGCCACGCCCAGCGTAGCGCGATTTTGCGAAGCAAAATCGCGGGCGTTACCGCTCCGCACGGCGCGCTGCGCCGCGCGGGCCTAACCAGGCCCCGGAATTGCCGCGAGGCAATTC